>JAUWTY010000108.1 GCA_030614485.1 Methanosarcinales archaeon
TCCCCAATTAAACAGCATGTTGAGCAATTCATGAGCTTGTTGAATATCAAGTCCCCCACTTCATCAGGATTAGGATCCTGGTTACGCCAGGATACAAGGGACGAGGACGGCGAGATCTCATGAATATTTTCATCTTACTGCTGGCCTGCATTGTTAATGCTGTGATCTTAATATATGGACAGGGGGCCTTTGGCCGTTCTGATTATTCAGTCGCAGGCATGTGGGTACTGTTAATTGCTGCGGCCGTAACGATTGCCTCTGTGGGGTTCATCCCATTGCAAAAGAAATCACAGCGTCTGAGTTTCAATGGATCCGAGCAGGCCTGGTCATTTAGCGGGAAAACATATTCATTTGTGGCAGACGGCCAGGAATGGGTTATTGTCCGGATCGGGACTGGATTCCAGGCCGGTGTCGGGCGTCTCCTCCCCATGGATGGTAATAATTCAGTCTGCATGCTGAAAAAGAGAGTGCGCTGGGCTGCATGGCCGCATTTATTCAGTACAGCATACTATGATGAGAATTCAGGCGACTATGCAAAGGCGAATTATCCTGAACTATACTCCCAGATAGTACGCAGATTCGGTGCAGGTGGTACATACTGGTTTGAGTATCGATATGATCCAAGGGATGAACTGGATCTTATTGGCAGCACACACCCAGATACTAACTTACCCCTCCTGGCTGATAGTGTCAAGGCTGACTTGAAAATAGGGTCTTTGACCGAGGCCGACGGGGATGTGCGACACACAATAATCTCCGATATTGCAGCCCGAATGACTGAATTGAAAAACAGGACTGGCTTCGCTACATCCTTGTTGGAACAGCGGGATGGTGTAATTTCCAAGACGCTTGTAAACGCCGGTGGTGCATTAGAGGATATCAACTCTGCTAAAAAGAAACGGTGAGGTGAAACAACAAATGAAATTAAATAGAGAAATGGATAAAATAATAGTTGAATTGAATGATGGTAGTAATGTTGAAGTTGTTAAAAGATGTGCACATTGTACCTCAATGTCTTGTAAGAAGAGTAATAACTATAGATTTTTATGTTCTAAACACGGGACAAAAAATTTAAATGATTTCTGTGCTGATTTTATTATCAGCGATGTTTTAGTTGAATCATTGAAAACATCAAAGAAACATAGTATTAGTGATATAATTAAACTTAGCCAAGACGATGCATGGGTGATGGTTAATAATGGTATACTGGTTTCCAAAAGGTGTTAATGTTCTATCAGATGGATATACCCACTGGATAGAACGACACCGCTCAATGGTTCGGAGGTTCGCGAACAATGCGGTAGAGCGCAGGTTCGGGAGTGCAGACCAACTCACTAACCTGATGCTCGATACTCCACAGCTGGGCTACAATGTCTTACAGGATGCAATGCGTTGGAGCAATGAAGAGAAGATCAAGACATGCCTGGACAAGATGAGTACAGGATCACAGATCATTGGAGTAATGGGAGATAGGCGACAGGGTAAATCAGCACTGGCATGGCAGATCGCAGACCTAATGTCCCAGCCCCCGTATAATAGGAAAATATACACTGCTTATGTGGATAATGTACCCCCCATTGCGGAAAGGATATCCGGACCCACAGACTGTCCGGAGGGTGGTGTCTTTGTGGGTGATGAGATCCACATGCACGGCCTTGACTCCAGGAGGGGAACCACCAATGTGGCCCAGGCCTTCACCTATACCCTCACGACACTCGGGCATGGGGACCGGACATTTATCCTCATCACCCAGGATTCCTCACTGATAGACAAGAGGGCCAAGACCCTGTTTAATTTCCTACTCCTAAAGGAGCTGCCAAAGAACGCCACTGAGAACATGAAACACTTAATTGATGATGGCTATGAGATCATGTTACCAAAAAACAAACAGTTCACGTATTTCCAGTCCAAGACCGAACACCTGCGGGTCCAGTTCGGGCTAGCTCCCTGGTGGAGTGACAAGTGGAGCAAGACCTTCAGTATCTTGACGAATGATGATGTCGCCATGGAGATCATTATCCAGAATTCAGACCGGGGCTCAAAGGAGGCTGAGATTGTGGCTAACCTGTCCGCTAGGGGATATGCCATTTCGCTTCCCGAGGTGCAACACATTATTCATCAACGTAATATTAAGTTAAAAAAGGATTTGAAAAATAAGTATCAAAAACCAGGGGACGCAGCTGTGGAGCAAGGCAGTTGTGGTACGGATGTAAGGAAGATGGTTGATAAGTTATGGGGTGGTGAGTGTGAGAATTCCAGTGAGGTCTGGAAGGCCATGAAAGCCACCGGGTGGACCGGTTCTATCCGTGAGGTGCAAAACATCATGTTAGATATACAGATGAATAAAGTGGCCTCTGAATAAGCGGTGATATCAACGGAGTAATTAAGTATGTATTTTGAATATATATTCATAACTCAGGATTTTTATGAGAAAAAACAAAGCACACCTGGAACATAATCGATTAAAGTTTAAAATTTTGGAGGCGGTAAGATTTGAACACAGAACCTCATACGAGATCACAATATTATTATTCCCTACACTTGATCCCACAAGCAAGGAGTTTAAAAAACTAAAGGTAGGTATAGTAACAACCAATAGCAGATTATCTAAAAAATATAATCCCACACTAACTTTACCAGCGAGGGGTTATTCCATACCATATCTATCGAGTCGGTGGATCGAAAGTGAGGGGGAGCAAAAACGCAGACACGGCAGGCACGAATTTAAAGCCACCCAAAAGGGCCTGAGGTTGTTGTGTGAGTGGTTATATAGAATCGAGATAGGGCACAATGACTTGAAGTGGACTGGACGATATTTCAATCCCATGATCGCGACATGTGAGGGTAAGTGTGAGTCCTGTCCGGAGTGTATGGGGTGACTTTGTCACGCCGGCACTTTCTGCAGGAGCTGAGATCCAAGACAAAGCCTGGCTTTGTCTGCTGGCCAGCTGTAGATCTCACGACCAGGTATGACAAAGTGAAGTCAAATTGATATGATGGGGAAAAAAGGTTATGAATATATATTCATAAATGTGACTATGTGCCAAATAGCATTTTAACCCCATTTACCCCACATTTACCGCTTTTATTATTTTGAATATATATTCATAACTGTCTGACACTGTCTGACAGTGTCAAACACGCCTATAAATACTTACGAGTGTGATAAACTATCACAATAATTATTTTAATGGAGGTATTTAATTGAATAAACAAGAATCGACAGCTTTAATTTTTGGTTTGGTCCTTATGGGTATAGTAATCTACCTGAACAACCAGACCATTGCATTAATCCTGGCTGGGGTCTACTTCGTGGCACTCGTAGGAGTATTCAAGACCATGAAGCTGACCAGCATGCAAAAGATCATACCCATAAACCTGTGGTCCACATTATTTGCGGTCGGGTTTTTAGGTATAGGACTATTAGGAATACCCAGCTTGGGTGATGTCGCAGATGTCGACTTCCTGACAGATGAGTTTAGAGAATTATCCACTGGAGTAGGGGATGCAGTAGTATATCCTAATTACTGGAAGAACGGCAGCGACTATGCAGAATCAGGTAGTTATTATTACGTGAACCCAGCCCTGTACACAGATCATTACAATGTCCTTCAAGTCTACATTGATGAGGGAGCCGCAGGCCTGAGGGGTCCGGACGGCAATGCAGCACAGGTCGCCACAGTATCGAGTGGATCCGTGACGTTCTCAGACGTAGAGGTAGTTGCCGGGCAAAACATAGGGATAGCGTATATCTATGACTCAACCCCTGCAGCGGCCGAGTGGCCATGTATGCTGTGGAAAGACATTATAGTCAGTGCACCCGATGATGACGACAGTGACAACAACCACAAGCTCACGGGATCAGTCATAAACATTGCCAGACTCGGAACCCTGGACAGCTACAACTATGAAGCCACAGACGTAACGGGATACCTTTACAAAGGCTCAACCACTACAGCAGAGTCCAACAAGGAGATCTCATTTGACGCCAGACCCCAGACTGAAGGCGATGTGATCCGTGACATGTATGTCTTTGTCGAGACAGATTCCACATCAGATGCACAGATAGACCACATCACAATTGCAGGTACAACATATGCATTCAGTTCCTGGATTGCAATTGATGATGCCAGTTCAACATGGAAAGATGTCAAGGAAAGTAAGCAGGCCACTACAAACAACCTGTATGCAGTAGCTACTGTACCCCTAATGGAATATACAAGTAGTATTGCAGGCACTCCGGACAGGAAGGGCCAGGTCGAAATGACTGTGCAGTATGACTTCCCATCAATGGCGGTCAACACCAGTACGCTGTTCTATGTGTACGGTGTGCCAGAAGGTGCCGGCGGTTCTGATATGCATTACAGTGCATCAGCTAATCCATTATTCACTTATAATGGAACTACAGAGAGCACAGCCTCAACTGCATGGACTACGTAGACAAATTCAAAATCATCTATAACAAGATGATTGGGTGGACCACCCTCCACCCATCTTTTCTATTTCATGCACCATGGCAAGAACAACAATTGACAAACTTAAAGCAATCAAAGCCAGCGTAGCAATTTTCATATTCACATTCTTTACATATCAGGCGGCACCATAC
>JAUWTY010000011.1 GCA_030614485.1 Methanosarcinales archaeon
AGTTTGAAGGAGGGTGTGTGGATCAATATCGTTCTATAGGGAGCATAAGAACAGGCGTGGATGCAGTCACCGGTATACCCCGGACAAATTGTCCCGGGCCTGTATAGCGTTTTCAGGATTATATCCTGTTATTTCCGCAAGTGTTTTAAGATTATGCGGGGGGAGGGATTCGAACCCTCGAATTCCTACGAAAATAGGCCCTGAACCTATCGCCTTTGACCTGGCTGGGCAACCCCCGCTTTGGGGTTTATTTTTTTCGTGTGCTTGAGCGTAGCGAAACGCACACTTCGATCGAACCTTGTGAGGTTCGGCTGTGGCAACAACCGCATTGGGTTTTACAATAACCATACAGTCAATGAATACGGAATCTGAATATCGCTAATCAGATTTAAGCCTTTATGTTGACCCCATCAATTTAACCAGCAGAGCCTTCTGTGCATGCAGCCTGTTCTCGGCCTCATCCAGTATGGCAGAATGTGGGCCGGTCAGCACCTCATTGGTAATCTCCTCGCCCCGGTGTGCGGGCAGGCAGTGCAGCACAATAACATCATCCTTTGCCACATCCAGCAGCGCATCATTAATCTGGTACGGCCCCAGGTCGCGCATCCTCTGCTCCCTTTCATCCTCATCGCCCATGGAAATCCACACATCAGTGTACAGGATATCGGCATCCCTGGCAGCATCCTTCGGGTCTGGTACAATCTCCACCGAGCCCCCCATCTCCCGGGCCCGGTCCATAATATCCTTGTCAGGCTCGTAACCTTTTGGACAGCCCACACTCATCTGCATCCCGGTAATGGCTGCGGCCAGTATAGCAGAATTGCAAACATTGTTCCCGTCCCCAATCCAGGCGAACTTCAAACCTTCCAGCCTTCCTTTAAATTCCCTGATAGTCATAAGGTCCGCCAGCAACTGGCACGGATGTTCCTGGTCTGAAAGGGCATTGATAACAGGCACACTCGCATATTCACCCAGTTCAACAAGAGTATTGTGACTGTTCACTCTCGCCATAATGCCGTGTACATACCTGGACATCACCTGGGCAGTATCACCGATGGTCTCTCCTCTTCCAAGCTGCAGGTCACGGTAATTCAGGTACAGTGGATGACCGCCCAGCTCATTCATGGCCACTTCAAAGGAAATACGGGTCCGGGTCGAGGATTTTTCGAAAATCATAGCAAGGCTCTTGTTCTTGAGCTTCTCCACTACCATACCACTGGCCCGTTTAGCTTTCAGTTCGTCTGCCATATCCAGCAGCTCAATAATCTCATCGAGAGAGAGGTCACTTATGGATAATAAATTGGACAAAAATATCACCTTTAGTTTAATGAATCACAGTGTCAACCGGTCTATTTATTATTATCCCCTCAGGCTCTTCATGTGGTCCACACGCTTCTGTATCAATGCCTGCGTACCGATATCATGCCTGCATTCCAGCGGACCTTCCAGGTTATTGAGGGCCTGCTCTGCAATCTGCTCGGCTTCCTTAATGGTATCGGCAATGCCCACAACAGCAGCAGCTCTTGACCCGGTGGTAAACACTACTCCGTCCTTTTCATAGACACTCGAATAGAACAACAATGCATCCCCGGTATCGCCCGCTTGTATGGGTGCATCCTTTGTGGGATTCTCAGGATAACCCGCAGGTACCGCATACTTGCATACACTGGCCTTAGCGGCAAAGCGCACATCAATTGTGTCAAGGGTACCAGTAGTCACGGCCTGTACAATATCAATAAAATCAGTCTCCAGCAGCGGAAGCACATTCATAGCTTCAGGGTCTCCGAAACGGGCATTGAACTCGATCACCCTGATGCCATTGGCGGTCAGTATAAACTGGCCGTACAGGATACCCCGATACTCCACCCCGGTCTCCTCCCTGACCCTGGCCACAACATCTTTCATTATCTGCTTTGCCTCTTCGTAATCCCTCTCATTCATAAAAGGCAGCAGATGCCCCGCATCATTATATGACCCCATACCTCCGGTATTGGGCCCCAGGTCGCCTTCATACGCCCGCTTGTGGTCTTGCACAGATGGCGTAAATGCCAGGTGGCTGCCGTCCACAAATGCATGGACCGTTACTTCTTCTCCCTTAAGGTTCTCCTCAATGACCACAACGTCCCCGGCCAGCAGTTCATTTACGTAAGCTTTGGCAGCATCCCTGTCCGGCAGCTGGTCTCCCATGACCTTTACGCCCTTACCACCAGTCAAACCTGCAGGTTTCACAGCCACATCACCCAGTTCATCCACGTACCTGAGCGCAGCCTCCTCCTGGGTCTTGTCGAATATCCTGAACTCAGGAAGCCCGGCAATACCGTATTTCGCCATAAAACTACGCGTCCATGCCTTATCGAATTCCAGTTTGGCAGCCGCACGTTTTGGTCCCACTGAAGGGATACCTGCAACATCCAGGGCATCTGCCAGTCCCGCCGCCAGCGGGCTCTCAGGCCCGATAACAGCAATATCAATGCCGGCCTTAACTGCATATTCGGTGACTTTATCCACATCAGTTTCCGCATTTATGAGAAAATCCTCACAAAGCCCTGCAATTCCAGGATTCTTTTTTGACATCACTGCAAAGAGCTGATAAGTGCGCTTACTTCTGGAGATGGCATGTGCAATAGCATGTTCACGCCCTCCTCCGCCTACTAATAGTATTTTGATCATTACAAGTCCTCAATATGAATCTGTCAGTATAGTCCAAACATTCTATAGACACTGATTCAATAATATCCATTAATAAGGTTGTGGTTTTTTTGTTCACACCACAACACCGAATGTCATTACCAGAACTACATTAACAATCAGGAACAACGAGTAGTTCTTAATAGTTCTATTAACTCATTTATCGTATATTTTGTAAAGGTTTATTACCTGTTACGTAACATAAGCGTATAATGCTTAGCGGAGGTGATGGTTGATGGAATCAAGAGATATTATTTTTTCAGTAGTTATGATCGTGTCATCCTTTGTATTGACCACTAAATGGATGAGCAGGTTTTCTTCATCCAATTATGCGGCAGATGCGATTGTGGTGCTTGCAGCAATGGTCTTAATCGGTTCTCTGGCAGCCATGATTCTTTCTGTAGACATGAGGATGAGACGGATTGAATCTATGTTGGAGGCAAAAGAGCGCTCATTAAGGATCAATATCCAGAGTGTTGAAGAAAATCTTGACAGAAAACTGAACTCAGTGCTCAATAAAACCAACAGTTCAATGGAAGAAATGTCACGACGGATGTACAGATAGGACAATTAGCTTTACCTAATCCTGGAAAGCTAAACTAACTATCGACTCGACACGGCTCATGGCATCGGCAGCATTATCCACATCAGTAACCCTCCTTACGTCTATTCGCCCTTTACGATATACCATGACCTGCCAGTCGTCAAGCCTGAATCTGGCAACACCCAAACGTATAGAACAGCGTCTCTCAGGTACATCCAGCTCATCCAGTATCCTGCATACTATTTCCATATCAAGGCAACGGCCAAAATTTGATTCAGCTATGAAAAGGCTGGGGTCTTCCACACAAGGCCTGGCAAGTACTATCTCTCTTGTTGTACGCATACCTGACTACTATATCTCAAAGCGGGTATATTATAATAGGGATAAGAACTAAATAACATTATTTTGATAAACTAAAAAAGTGTAAGGAGGAAAAAAATGCCTTTGGATTTTATAACAATTAACGGATTGGCAATCCTTGTGGTCGCCATTGGAGCATTTGTAGCAGTGTACTATGTGCTTAAAGTAATAAAATACCTTATTGTAAATTCCATCATGGGGCTGATATTGCTATTTATCTCGAACTTTGTCATTGGAATGCTGGAAATGGGTTTTTCAGTTGACATAAACTGGGTATCAATATTGATCTGTGCCCTGGGCGGAATACCAGGGGTTATAATCGTCATATTACTTGGATTTTTGAATGTACCACTCGTACCGGCATAAATTCCTATCTCAAAAAAATAACTGGCAGGGGACGAAGGCCCCTGCATAATTTATACAAGTTTTGGCGAGTAATATTTCTTTATCACCGTACCGCACTGGTCACATGAAATCATGAGCCAGTCGCCCACACTCTCTGTCTGGAAATGATAGAAAATTGATGAATCGCAGTTTGGACATACATAGAATTCCTTGAAATAGTAGTTGTAGAACTCAGGAGTATTCTTCAACCATTCCAGCGTCTGCAGCATCAGTTCAAGATATCGCTGTTTAGGTCCTCCAGATTCCAGTTCACTACGCAGCCGGTCACCAACCTCTTTTATCTGGTGTTTTGAATCGCGCTGAATTTTCTTGTAGTCTGATACAAACTTACTGCTGTTTTCAAGATATCTCTTATATCCCTTATGCACGTCAGTTCCCTTTTGCTGGATGGTCCTGAGGAAATATTCACTCATCAGGTCTTCAAGCAGGTCGTGGCAGGTTGTACAGATATTATATTTTGGAAAATATTTTGTATCCTGCAACTCACCGCATATCTCACACGTTTCCATGTGTTTCATCCCCTACTCGACTTTCACAGGAACTGATGCATCCCGGGTAAACATTATCGGGAATACGTTGATGACCGCCAGCAGGTCGCCTTTCCTGACCTCCCCTGAATCGATGCCCAGGACAAAGGCCAAATCTACCATCCGGTCGTATTCCACAGGCGTAGAACAGCCCCCCTTACCCCCTAGTTTCACCACCGACACCAGTGCGTGATGATTAAATGCACAGGGCAGACCAAGGGTGTCCTTCTGGAGATGGATTTCCTTGATTTTGATTTTTTCAAATTTTCCCGTTCCAATTGTTATGTCCTCATCGGCGACCACCATCTCCCATTTAGCCCGTGTGGCCATGGTAAATTCGTATGGCGATGCTTGAATCTTACTTGACAGGATTTCACTGTCTTTTTTTGATACTATGTTTATGATTTCTGCCATCTTTCTCACCTCTAATGCAGTATGATTTTCATATATATAAATATTATCATGTTTAATCGTTATAATTTCGTGTTATTCACTTATATCTTCAAGTATTAATAAACTGGTCGAATATTTAGCGCTAAAATGATGACCATTGGATTCCATTAGATACATATAGATTTAACCATTTAATGGTGTCTTCATCCTTATAATCATGGTATATTTTTATGTTATCCAGATCAGAATATTCAATTTTTTCTATGGTATATCCCAGTCCATCAAAACTGTTAAACCCACGACAATCTTAAATACCGACATAACTGTTTTTGTTTCATGTTCCTCACCTATGAACTTCTTGGCAAATTGTTCGTATTCCTTGTAGTCGCAGTTGTAGTTGTGACTGGAATCGCGTTACTTCTTGGTGCCATTAGTATCAGGAGACACAAGATAATATTCCCCAATTTTATCTTATTTATGCTCTATCTCTTCTATTCGCCTGCAAAATGGATATGCAGGGTTTTTTCCATTAAAGAGGAAATTGTTGATGAGATATTAATTGAGGTCAAGAACGCGGTGATGCTTGATATGTTCAAAAAGAAAACTGACAGACGCGCTGTTATCCTGCCCCAGTGTATGAGACATCCTGAATGCAAGGCACGGTGTGACCCTATAGTGGGCTACGAGTGCACTAAATGCGGTAAGTGTGACATTAAAGACATAATCGAGGCGGCAGAGAAGCATAATTTTAAAGTATTTACTGTGCCTGGCGATAGCTTTGTCAGGAAGATAATAAAGTCCTATAACCCGGACGCATGTCTTGGAGTGGCATGTTATGTGGAGTTGACCGAGTCAATGCAATCAGTCTCAAAGTTCATGCCGGTTCAAGGAGTTTGCCTGATAAGGGATGGGTGTTATGATACAAAAGTAGATGTGGCTGAAGTAATTCACAAGATGGAGATATGCGATGTATAGATTAATCGGGATTGCACTGCTAGCCATTGTGGTTGTGTCCTTCTTCCTGGCCATTTTTGCTTTGTGGATGAGCAGGGCCAGCCTTAGCAGGAATATCTTGCTTGCCGGTTTTTTTGCAAATATCCTTGATTTTTTCTATCTGCCGATAAAAGCTTTATTCCACAAGTATTCTGATACCCAAAAACTGGAAAAATGGATGGTTTCTCTCAAGAACATGGCGCACAAATCTGCTTTTAAAAAGACGAAACATCGTTTGCTACTTGCCCCTCATTGCATGCGGGCACTTGATTGTCCGGCAGCATCAACAATGTTCGGTATCGAGTGTACATCATGTGGGAAATGCATCTTTTCAAAGATAAAAACAGACGCAGAACGGTTTAACTACACATTACATATCGTTGCAGGTTCCTCGTATGTAAGGCACATCATCAAAAAAGAATCAGCTGATGGCGCCCTTTTGTTAGCATGCAATTACGAACTAAACAAGGTCATGCGCTCTTTAAAGAATAAGAACATTGTTACGTATGGTATTCCACTTTTAAATGACGGTTGTTACGCTACCGAGTTAGATTACAATAAACTGATAGAAAATATGGAATATTTTAGTACGTAAGGGCATACCCTTTTGACCATTTTTATTAAGGTTATTTAACTAACATAAATTAAGTTTCATCTATGCCTGACAGAAACTTTAATATCCACTCATAAGTATTGTAACCCCAAACCTGAGGAATTGTTATGATCGATATAGTTATACCTAAAGGTAGTCTGGAAGAGCAGACATTGATGCTGTTTAAACAGGCAGACCTTCCTATAAAGAAAACAGATCGGGAATACAACCCGAAGATAAACGACCCCCGGATAAGCAGGGTGAAGATTCTGCGCCCCCAGGAGATAGCCAAGTATGTGGAACAGGGATATTTTGACCTTGGTATCACCGGCAGGGACTGGATAAAGGAATCTGATAGTGATGTAGTTGAGGTTGCGGACCTGCCTTACAGTAAACAGGGTGCAGGTAATGTTAAGATAGTTATTGCAGTTCCCCAGCAAGATGATTCCATTAAAAGTGCTTTAGATATCAAACCCAACAGCCGGGTATCTACTGAATATCCAAACATGACACGGGCATTTTTCGATAAACTGGGCATACCTGTGGAGATTTTCTTTTCCTATGGTGCAACTGAAGCAAAGGTACCTGAACTGGTGGATGTAGTGGTTGACCTGACTGAAACCGGTTCCACGCTCAGGAAGAACGGCCTTAAGATAGTGGATGTGATTGCCGAATCATCTACCAAGCTCATTGCCAACAAAAAAGCATGGGAAAAACCCGAAAAGCGCAAAGCTATTGATGAAATAAAGACACTGCTCCTTGCCGTAATTGAGGCCAGAGGTAAAGTACTCATCGACCTTAATGTACATGAAGATAACCTGGATGCTGTGGTTGATGCTCTCCCTTCCATGAAGAACCCAACAGTGAGCAAACTTTATAAGTCAGATTTCTATGCAGTTGAAACTGTGATCGATAAAAATGAGATTAATATCCTGATACCGAAACTGAAAAGTCTGGGTGCAGAGGATATTCTTGAAATGAACATCTCAAAGATAGTACACTAAATCTTGATACAGGTTTCCGGCATCAGGTTCAAATCTATCTATCTATCTGTCTGTCTGTCAATACATCTATCTAGCGATATATCGGTTTACGCATCTATCTATTCGACTTATGGGTAGGCTGAACCGGGCATTTAGATGCCGCTTACCAGATCATATAGAGCAGCTTTTGGGTCTTTTGCCTTGACAACACCCGAGGCCAGGAGTACACCCACACTGCCCAACTCCAGGGCAGATATCAGGTCCTCTCCTTTGCTAATTCCTGCACCGCATAATACTTTTACGTCAGGGTTCACCTGCCGGACCGCTTCCACAGAGCCTGAAACCACTTCCGGGTCTGCCTTGGATACCGGTATTCCCGAACCGATGAGTTCAGGTGGTTCCACGGCCACGTAATCAGGTCCTAATGCTGCTGCTGCTTTGGTTGTGGTGATATTGTTAGTACACACGATGGTGGTCAGTCCCACACGGCGTGCCGCAGACAGGGATGCATCAATGTCTGCCAGTCCCAACCTTCTTTCTGAATGATTGATGAGCGTACCAGTGGCGCCGGCTTCTTTTATGGTTTCTGCCATGATATGACCGGTGAAACTGCCCGCTCCCACGCCGTCCATGTGCTGCGAGAACACGGGAATCTCAACACTGGATGCTACCCGGTGTATATCGGGTAATTGGGGTGAAGCTACGATATTTGCTCCTGTATCTTCAGCCACGTCCCTGCATGCCTGTGCAATGACAACCGCATTGCTGCCAGTGCCTTCGGTGTATGTCTTAAAATTAAGTACTATTAAAGGTCTATCCATTGTATTTTCTCCATGAATGGTTGATAACATTAATCACCTCATAAGGTTCTTATCATTTTTGGTTGTATTGTGGAAAAAATCAAATTTGTGATATAAATAATAATAAATATATATTTCAACGGATGACCAATGGACTGCAAAATATAAACGTTATTAAGATTATAATTATTAATCATCGAGGTTATGTTGCTTTGATATGTTTTGCAATCAGTAACTAAAGTGGGGCAAAAGGGGGATAAAATATCCCCCATTCACCTAATCAATTAGTTCATTTTGACTATCCTTAAGTATTACAAGTAATAAATAAACACAAGATGTCAAACTCATGTACTGGGGCCGATGCGCTTGTATTCGGTGCCCTTGACTCGGGGGTAAGCCTTGTCACCGGTGTCCCCGGATTCCCCATTTCAGGGATAATGGAACTTTTGATGGATTCCAGTCTGGAAGCGCGCTGGTCAATAAATGAAAAGGTTGCACTGGAGGCGGCCCTTGGTGCGTCAGCAGTAGGGCGCAGGGCAGTGGTTATTGTAAAACATGTGGGTATGAACGTACTGGCTGACCCGCTAATCACTTCAGTCAACCACACCATTGGAGCAGGGCTGGTGATAATTGCTGGTGATGACCCCGGAACCAAGCAGAGCCAGAACGAGCAGGATTCACGGTACTACGGCCTAATAGCTGAAGTTCCGGTCTTTGACCCATCCGACCCGGCAGATGCTTATAACAGTATGTGCCAGGCTTTCAGATTATCAGAAGAAGTACGTGTCCCGGTAATAATCCGTATCACTGACAGATTGAACATTGAGACGGGAGTGGTAGAAAGGAAACCGCTGATACAGGTGGAATTCCCGAAATTTGACAGGGATATCTGGTCATATACTATGAAAGGAAAACACCAGCGTTTTCATGCTTCATCCTATCCCAGAATGCAGCTTCTATCTGAAGAGTCAGGGTTGAATGTCCGTCATGAACGCGGCAGGGAAATTGGTATTATCTCTTCGGGTTATCTTTCCACAATGGTGGAACAGGTGCTGTCTGATGGGTATGAAGATGTCTCGCATCTGGCACTTACCAGTGTCAACCCACTACCGGTAAAGGTTATCAACTGTTTTATAAAACGGCACGAAAGGACATTGGTGGTCGAAGAGACCGAAAGTTTCATCGAACATCAATTATCCTGCATGGGTGTGCTGGGGAAAGCTACAGGACACATTGGACATGGAAAGGTGGAAGCAGCAGACATTATCCAGGCACTGGAGCATATTGACTGGGATATTATCACTCCATCGATTACTCCTGAGACTATCGCAGGACGCGGTTTTTCCAGGAGGATATGTGATGACTGCCCGTATCAAACGTTATACAAAGTGCTGGGGACAATGGAAGTGCCAGTGGCCGGGGATTTGGGCTGCTCGGTCAGGACCGCTTCGCCGCCCATGCGGGTAGTGGACATTGCATATTCACTGGGGTCATCCATTGCCACTGCTACAGGGTTTGATAATAAAGGTATAGCCCTCATAGGGGATTACGGGCTGGTACACACCGGATTGCAGGGACTTATCGAAGCCGTTCACCATCACAAAGACGTACTGGTGGTGGTGCTCCAGAATAATATTGCTGCCCTCACTGGGGGGCAGGACGTACCTGACATGACAGACGTGGTGCGGACACTGGTACCCGATACCATACTGCTGGATGTTGAAAATGTTACTGAAACTGAACTGGCGGCACTACTTAATACTGAACTTGAAAAGAGCGGGGTATCAGTGCTCCTGGTACGCGGCAAGTGTACAATGCATTGATAAGGTATGACTCTGGTGCCACAGAACTAATCAGGCATTATGATTTCCTGAATAAACTCATCCAGGCGTTTGCAGGGTATACCTCTCTTGGCCTGGGTGCAATCTTTCACCTTTGCAAGCAGGTCGCATAACTGGTCATGATTCAAGTTGTATCCCAGGCTATGTACGATACCTTTCAGTGCCTTGGTGCCGGTATGCTTGCCAATTATCAGGCTGCGTTTACCGCCTACAATATCAGGTGAGAATAGTTCATAGGTACTGGGTTCTTCCATAATGGCAGCCACATGGATGCCGCTTTCATGTGCGAAGGCAAAATCGCCGACAACCGGTTTGTTCTTTGCCAATTTCACTCCTGAGTATTCCACGACCATCTTTGAAAGTTTGGTCAGGTTTTGGGTATCATACCTGTCGATGCCGTACTGTACCATCAGTGATATCAGTACCTCTTCCAGCGCGGCATTACCCGCCCTCTCTCCGATACCGTTGACAGTAGTGTGGAGTTGTTTGGCACCGGCTTCTGCTGCGGCCAGGGTATTTGCGGTCGCCATGCCCAGGTCGTTATGGCAGTGGATACATAGATCGGTTTTTATATCTTTTTTTATCTCGCTGACAAGATAATATGCAGTGGCAGGGTTGAGTATTCCAACTGTGTCTGCAATGCTCACATAGTCGGCCCCGCGCTCTTCTGCCATCCTGAATACGCCTTTCAAGACATTGATATCTGTGCGGGTGGCATCCTCGGCAGCGAACCGCACTGTAAGTCCGTGGTCCTTGGCATATTCCAGGGCATCCATAGCACAAAGTGTGGCTTCAGCACATGTTTTATGATATTTATATTTTAGGTGCAATTCAGATGTGGCTATGAATATGCTGACGATGTCCACTTCACAGCCGATTGCAATATCAATGTCAGGTATCACAGAGCGGGACAGGCAGCATATCTTTGCATCAAGGCCCATGTTCGCAATCTCCCTGACCGTGTCCCGTTCGGTCTGGGATACTACCGGGAAGCCGGCCTCTATCACTTCAATGCCTATGTTGTCAAGTTCCTGAGCCATACGCTTTTTCTCGTCTTTTGTGAAGGCTGTTCCCGGAGTTTGTTCACCGTCCCGTAGAGTGACATCACATATCTCAATGTCGCCGGGTTTTTTTCCTAAAAGTTCGACCAGTTTATTTCTGGAATATTGCATGTTATCACCTATGTGCTGAGGGTCATTAGTTATCTACATTATTAGTAAGGGTTTCGACCAAACCGTTAACAATTATTATAGATATTTCTATGTCCTTAGAATAAACAATTGGTAAAAAGGAGAATCGGTTTTGTCTACTATCAGTGAGAAGATTTTCAGCAGAACATCGAAATCAGAGGCTTGTGCAGGCGATTTTGTGATTGCCAATGTGGACTGTGCCATGGCTCATGATGGCACGAGTGTACTGGCAGTGAAGGCATTTCGGGAGATGGAGGTACTAAAAGTCTGGGACCCGGCACGGATAGTGATTTCCTTTGACCATATTGTGCCTGCAAGCACTGAAGTGGCTGCCAATCTGCAATACGACATCCGGCAGTGGGTGCGGCAGCAAGACATCTCGAACATGTATGATGTGGGTGAGGGCATATGCCACCAGGTACTGCCAGAGCAGGGCTTTGCCCTTCCTGGCAGGTTGATAGTAGGTGCTGATTCTCATTCTTGTACTTATGGTGCTTTTGGTGCCTTCGGGACCGGTGTGGGTGCCACTGATATGGCCGAGATATTTGCATCAGGCAAACTTTGGTTCCGGGTGCCTCAGACCATGCGGGTCACGGTTGAGGGAAAACTTGGAGACCGGGTGTCTGCAAAGGACCTGACGCTTAATGTGATAAAGCATATCGGTGCGGACGGTGCGACCTATAAGGCTATGGAATATTACGGTTCAGCCATTGAGGAGCTGAGCATTGCGGGCAGGATGACACTGTGCAACATGGCCATTGAGATGGGTGGAAAGGCAGGGATTGTGCCGCCTGATAAAAAGACCGATGAGTTCCTGAAGGGGCGGGCTGTGGATGCTTATACTCCTGTTTATGCTGATGAAGATGCCCAATATTGCGAGGATATACACATTGATGTGGATGACCTGCCCCCACAGGTGGCCAGACCCCACAGCGTGGATAATGTATGTGATGTGGATGAGGTGGCAGGGACAGCTATTGACCAGGTATTCATTGGTTCCTGTACCAATGGTCGGCTGGAAGACCTGGAGGCTGCAGCCCGTATCTTGAAGGGGCGCAGTGTGGCGGTACGCACCATTGTGATACCGGCTTCACGAACTGTCCTGCTTGAGGCTATAGAAAAGGGATATATTTCTACTCTCATCGAAGCGGGGGCAACCCTGGGGCCGCCGGGCTGTGGGCCGTGCCTGGGTGCCCACCTGGGTGTGCTGGCCGAGGGTGAGGTGTGTGTATCCACGTCCAACCGCAACTTTAAGGGCAGGATGGGCAGGGGTGGACTTTTGTACCTGGCGTCTCCGGAAACTGCGGCTGCATCGGCTTTGAAGGGCGAGATCGCAGACCCCAGGCTGGTATGATAGAATCAGTTCTGCCTTTTTGGTGTAAAAACGTTCATGTTCTATGAATGATATAACTGGAGTTATGCTCCGCGACAAGGATAAGTATGTGATATGGCCTGCCTATATCGATAAAGGGAACAGCAGAAGTGGGGGGCGTATTATTTCAAGGAAGCGCTCTGTGACATCACCCGAGTTGAAGGAGATTGACAGGGCCGCAAAGGAACTGGGTCTTAATCCGGTGGTGGAGAAGGATAAGGCATATCCAAAATCCTGGTGGGAGGTCAGCGGGCGGGTGCTGGTGGATAAGAAGGGTGTGAAGTCGGGGATTGCGAGGGATATTGCGCGGAAGATTGGGGAGATGCGTGGGTGATTGAAGCTATTTTTTCAAGGTTGCGTATTAATATTATTGATTTTTTTTATTACTTTCTTCGGTGAAGCGGGTTGAAACCCTGTGCGATGGGCTGACATAAAAACTTGTTTTAACACCGATTTTCGTCAGCCGTTTATATTCCACAAGGAAACTACCATTTTAGCATCAAAACATATAGGCCAGTAACGTTTTTCAGGAAATATAGCTCTAGATTATGTTCCGTTTATGGGATATAAAAATTATGAGATCCAACTATAAGTTAACGTCCGAGTCAATTATGGCATAGAAATAAGCACAAAATAGACCTTTAACCCTCCTACATACGTTGATTATGAAGATTTAACAATAAATATTGGATATTATAAATTCCATAAGCCATACATATTTCAAATCAAATGAGGTTTTTACAAATCGTATCCCATACCATGTTTA
>JAUWTY010000162.1 GCA_030614485.1 Methanosarcinales archaeon
ATACCGTCTGGTTACAGTGGGCCTTGGTTCGTGTGTAGGGGTTACTCTATATAGCCAAAGAACTAAAGTTGGAGGACTGGCACATATCATGATGCCTGATAGTAACAGGGCACGTTTTTCCAATGGCAACGGCAGAGAATATCTGGCAAAATATGCAGACACTTCGATAGACCTGATGATAGATGAAATGAAGGATCTCGGGGCTAGTAGACCAACATTAGTTGCGAAGATAGCTGGAGGGGCACATATGTTCAAGTGTAACGGCAACGGTAATATGAAGATCGGGGACGAAAATGTCCTTGCAGTTAAGGATAAACTGGATGACTTGCGTATTGAATTAATTGCAGAGGATACCGGTGAGGATTATGGTCGGACATTGGAGTTTGATGTTTGTACCGGCATATTAGTTGTCAAATCTGCAAGAAAAGGTATAATTCAGCTATGATAAGGGATTACGTTAAAGTAACCCATTACAAAGAACAGTTCTCTTTTATTGCAAATGTTTATACTTTTTTGAAACCAATATCATTTTTCTGTTGATGAATCCTGATATGATACTTTTTGATAAACTATTTCTATATTATTAACATCAATATTCATTATCACAGCACAAATTTCATTCACTTAGGTGTTCGATTTGAAAAATAACCAGTTAAATAATTTAAAGGATGTAGTAAGTGAATCACATCAAGCCAGAACCGTAAGAGTGGCCGGTGAATGGATACTGGTATTCAAGGCACCTTTTGAGGATTCAGATGTAATAAAGAGCATAAAGGATTTGCTACTGGAAATGGATATCGAAGATATTCGGTACCTTGATTCTGTAGTGATGGTGACTGGCAGGAAATCTGTAAAAGTGCAAAGCAATCTTATTGAAGACCTGTTAGGCGATAGGAGTAATGTACAGCTTATTGTCAATAGTATGAAAGATGAACTTGAGCGGGAGTTCGGGTTCAAGGTTTATGAAAGAGGACCGCATAGGAGAATGGCCATACGGATACCTCTTAATGATATCAAGAATTTTACCGATGCTTACACACCGAAGATAAAAGAAGCAGTATTGAAAAATGGCACCCTGACACCTGGCACTATAGGCGAAATTATTTCGGTCTATTTAATAGCAGATGAAACGTTTGTACGGCTTGAACCGGATTCATTTTTCAGGGAAATATTAGACCTGCCAGTCGATACTGCATTGCTGACCGATGAAACTGAACAACCCACGGCTCAGGCAGGTATTATCTATGGAGAATCACCACAGGAACTGGTGGAACTGGCACTGAACAAATTGAAACGGTACAGGAAATTCAGGGACATCCAATTTATAGATGCTGCCGGGGTAACTTATAATTTTGATGCATTTGCTGACAATGGGGATGACAGTGTACTGATAAAATATCTTGATACGCCCACATCCGATGACGTGAATATAATGAGATTATACCTGGATGCCCTGCCTGCTAAAAACGGCTGGATACTGACCGGTGGACCGGCAATGGAGATGGACCAGACTGAGCGAATTTCTATATTGACGATTAACGACCTATAATAAAAAAATGGGGCATTGACATTGACAGCACACAGCCATAACGACAATGAAAATAATAGCGCAAAGGATAAGCGAATGCCCTCGGGAAGTGATAAACTGGATACAATGCTTGGAGGAGGCATTGAACGTGGTATAATTACGCAGGTTTACGGTGCATCCGGTACTGGCAAGACAAATATCAGCACACAGCTTGCAGTACATTGTATCAGGGGCGGGGAAAGGGTTGTGCTTATTGATACCGAAGGATTCTCAGCTGAACGGTTCAGCCAGATGGCTAAAAATGATGCAAAAGAGCTTGCAAAAGACCTTATCATCTATGAACCAAAGGATTTCCAGCAGCAGTATTCTGCAGTGGTGGATGTAGAAAAACTAGCCAGTACCGGTATCGGCCTGGTAATCGTAGATTCTGCGACTCTCTTTTACAGGTTCGGATTGTCGCCAGATGATGAAGGAAATGCGAGTGTGAGGCGTAAATTGGTGGAACAGTTAGCAGGCCTTCACAGACTGGCACGAAAATTCGATATGGCAGTGGTTATCACGAACCAGGTCTACACAGATACCAAAACCGGAGGAGTTTGTCCTCTGGGGGGCAACCTCATAGAACACCTTTCAAAGACCATAATAAAGATGGAAAAGACAGGTAATAACAGGCGCAGGGCCATCCTGATGAAACACCGCTCAAGGGAAGAAGGCCAGTCAATAGAACTTATCATTACCGGTGAAGGTATTTTATAGGGAACATTATGAGTGACATACTATACACCGCTGCCCAGCCTTTTAAGAGCAAGGGAACTGATTGCTTAAAAGAGAGTGAATTTGTAATGGCCCTGTCCATGGACCTTAACTGGTTCAAACCTGGTATTGCTAAGGCTTTTGTGCAGGCAGCCGTGGATACAGGTATCATAGCCAGGGATGAGGGGATGCTAAAGGCACTGTTCAATCTGGAAGATGTGGAAATCCCGATGGGATTTAAGCCTGATGCGTCTGTATTCCAGGAAAAAGAAGTGTTCGAGCAGATAGTTGACAGGATTATGGCCAATACAGGGCTTGAAAAACAAAAGATTGTTGCGAGTATCAATAAGAAACGCAATGAGACTGCGGGGTTGTTCACTATTGAAGTGCTGGGGATATTAGTGGCCCAGGAGCACGGTGCCCAGGTGGATGACCTGATTGAGAAATCATACAGGAACCTGTTGAAAGGGTGACAAATCGGTTGAGGGGAGTGGGAAGGAATATAATGACGGAAAAAGAGTGATCGTTCCAATTCCTTCCCGTACTTATTGTACAATCATGGATTGACTGCTCAGTTAATATATTAGAGCCAAGAGCGGAGTGAAAGTATTACAGCAGGAAGATTATGGGTCTGGCAGTACAACCTGCCTATATGTGGGGTGGCTGCGGTTCTCTATTGAACTGGAAACATTACCAAGATACTTTCGGGCAGCTTTGACAGCAGCACAGATCTCCTCTGGCATCGGTCTTCTGGAAAAGCCGCCCACTGGTACGTAGCGTATGATCTTGTACCTGATATTGCCAATGTTTGATAAAAATG
>JAUWTY010000025.1 GCA_030614485.1 Methanosarcinales archaeon
GAATTTACCAAAATCTAATAGCCCAACCTTGTTTATAGCGTGGACTTGAAATACTCCACAGTCCTCTCCAACCCATCTCCCAACCCAACCTCTGGCTCCCACCCCAGCACTTCCTTCGCCCTACTGATATCCGGCCTCCGAACCTTAGGATCATCCACAGGCAGCTTTTCAAAAACAATCTTCGAATCACTTCCAATAATCTCAATAACCTCCTCAGCAAACTCCAGCACGCTCATCTCATCAGGATTCCCGATATTCACAGGCTCCACAAAATCAGACATCATCAGCTTATAAATCCCATCAATCAAATCCGAAACATAACAGAACGACCGCGTCTGCCCCCCATCCCCGTAAACAGTAATATCCTCACCCTTCAACGCCTGGTTAATAAAATTCGGCACAACCCGCCCATCACCCGCACGCATGCGCGGCCCGTATGTATTAAAGATGCGCACAATACGCGTATCAACCTCATGTGCCCGATGGTAAGCCATCGTAATCGCCTCAGCATACCGCTTAGCCTCATCATACACACCCCTTGGACCAATCGGGTTCACATTCCCCCAGTATGTCTCAGGCTGCGGATTTACCAGCGGGTCCCCATAAACCTCCGAAGTCGATGCAAGCAAAAAGCGTGCATCCTGTTCCTTTGCCAGCCCCAGCAGATTGTAAGTGCCCAGGGCACCGACCTTCAATGTCTGGATGGGCAGGTCAAGGTAGTCTATGGGGGATGCCGGGCTTGCGAGATGGAATATGTAATCGATCTTGTCCCCAAAATATATCGGTTTTGTGATATCATGCTTAAGGTACGTGAATTTATCCGAATTTATATGCTCGGTATTTCGTGTATTGCCCGTTACCAGGTTATCTATACATATAACCTCATGTCCATTTTCGAGAAGCAGATCACAAAGGTGTGAACCTAAGAATCCTGCGCCGCCTGTTACTATAGTTTTCATGTCATCCTATCCACTAACGCCTTGATCATTCACGCAGCAATAATTGGATCTCCCCCACATTGAGTGGGTAATTATTAATCTTTTCATTTTATATAAAGATTCATGAATGACAAGATAGCTCTTATCCCCCTTCATATGTATCATGCAAACCAGTGTGACCCAAAGAAATGCACTGGCAAAAAGCTTGCAAAATTTCATATGGCACACCTGCACCGGCAGGCCAGCAAATTACCAAGAGGCGCAATATTTCTAAATCCAATGGCACAACAGGCCCTCTCGCCAGCAGATAACTATAGCAAGGGGATTATTGTACTGGATTGTTCATGGGAAGAAGTAGAACGGGTTTTCCCTACATTGCAAAAACTCAGGCTTGAGCACAGGGCACTGCCGTATCTGTTAGCTGCAAACCCGGTGAACTACGGAAAACCTTTTAAAATGGGTACGGTGGAAGCCTTTGCTGCGGCATTGTATATCTTTGGGCATAAAGGTCAGGCCGAAGAGATATTGAACAAGTTCAAATGGGGTCACACATTCCTGGAACTGAACTATGAACCACTTGAAGCATATTCAAAAGCCCGGGACAGTCGTGAAGTGGTCAATATCCAGCATGAATTCATGTAATTGAAACATTATGTAAACATGCCATATGCAAACCATTTGGAAAACATATCGATCTCAAAGTACCCGTGTGGTGGTCTCAAGTTCGAGACCTTTGGATGTGATTTCGAAACTAATGGACCGGTTAGGCACAATAAGTCCTCGCATTTTCCTAATGACCAGCCCCCGCTCAATCTGGGAACCACGTTCTTTTACATAAAACTCAATTACACCATCTGCCATGTATTTCAGGGTATTTATGGTAATGTCATCATGCAAACCTGCCCCCACCAGCACAAGATGGATGCCGCCGGTAAGTTTACCGATAGATGACATAAGTTCAATAACCTCAATAACTGAATTAATATCATAAGTCCTGAGAAAATATGATATGGAATCCAGGACACCCCTATATTTGGGACCATGGTCTTGGGTGATGGTGTTCTTTAACTGGCCAATGGGGTCAGTTCTCTGTTTAAGGAACTCTTTAGGAGACATTTTACGTTGCAATTCTGCAGGGAGAATACTGATAAACCTGGGTGTATAGGCATCTATGAATTCAGCATTTCCACTTTGCTCATATTTTTCAATGTCCCAGTTGAATTGTTTCATATCACCCCTTATCTCGGAAATAGAGTGGTCAGAGGCAAAATAAAAGGCATTCTCATCCTTTAAAAGCCCGCCGTACATGAACTGTTTTGTGAATATCTCGGCTCCAGCTCCGGATTCGGCAATCAGGAGAAGTGTAGTGCCTGGTGGGATACCACCTCCCATCTGTACATCCAAACCTAACACTCCAGTTGTCATCAGTGCTTTTTCCGGGCTTTCGAATGCAAAATCCATTTGTAAAAACCTTACTAATTTTTAATAAATATATCGATGCAATGCTATAATAACTTTTTTGGATTTGTGTATCTAAAACCCATGAACAAGAAACGGTGCGACAATCATGAATATCAGCGATGCCAGCATGAGGATTGCAAATGCGGTGGCAATTTTCCCTGCCAATTCACCCATCTGTTCCCCTTTACTGAATACACGTGCAAGTATTGAATGGACTGTATCCCTGAACACGTGCCCGCCATCCAGTGGTAACATGGGCAGGCAGTTGAACAATCCCACATAGAAGTTCAGCCAACCAATCCAGAGCAATGAGTTAGCCAGCCAGAACACGCCTACACCCAGGGGTGCAGCCAGACCAATGGGTTCATAGAACATAGAAAGTGTCCCACTGAATCCCTGGAAACTCCCTACAAAGGGATTGGGAAATGGAAGTACTAAGATAATTACCCAACCTGCCACACCCCCCATCATCTTCGGAATCATCTGCAGGAAATGTAATAGTTCCTTGGCCGGATATTCTCCCACAGACAAGCCAGTAGACCTTGAAATAACTAAAGTTGAAAACTCACTGATACCAATAAAGCCTTTGTCTCCACCGGATGGGTCTCCTGTCAGGTTGATGGTATAATTGACCTTTACATTTTCATTGAGGATACCCAAAGTAATCTCTTGTCCTTTTGTGGTATTTGCCATATAATCAAAAAAGCCCTGTGTATTGTTTATTGAGATATTGTCGATACTGGTTATCAACATACCTCCCACGAGCCCTGCATTTTCCGCAGGCATTCCCTGGACAATATTTTCGAATCTTGCCCCGCTGATAATGCCGTTTATTTCAGGATCAGGTGTCAATACCACCTCCTGTAATTGTCCATCCCTTTTTGTACTCAATCTTAGAGATTCATTGGAGGGAAGGGAATCAACATATGTGTAAAATGCTGAGGCATTGTCTATCTTTTCACCATTGACATGGGTTATGAGTGTAAGGTCTGTCAATCCCATCTCATCAGCAGGTGATCCCGGCACCACATCCGTTATTATAACATTGGTCACAGCACCGATGTTTCCTATCACAATAAAGAACAGTACGAAAGCTACAAGGGCGGTCACGAAATTGGCCATTACCCCTGCTGAGAGTATCCGCACCCTCTGCCTGCGGCCAGCCGGCTTTATATCGGGTTGTTTTTCAGTTTCTTCATCGTCACTTTCATCATCAGTTTTACCGAACAGTTGTCTTTCATCAGGTTCAGCGAACCCGCCAATAGGAATAAGGACCATTATAATCCCCATTGATTTGACCTTTACATCTTCCACCTTGCACAAAATGGCATGAGAAAATTCGTGCACTATCAGTGTAACAATTAGTCCGATAAGACCCCATACCAGAGGTATGAACTCGTTTATACCAGGTAGCAGGAAAATGTTCCTGAGTTGATGAAGTTCACTGGGAGGGGGCATTGTTTCCTGCTGCAGTGAAAATAACATTGCAATGTCGGAAAATATGATAAGGGTAAACATCAGGAACATGCCCAATAGCATTAAAGGAATTCCCACATCAGCAAATACACGCCAGAAACCTTTTATTCTTGCAACACGGTCCAGGAACAGCTGTCCTTTTGTAGTGCGTATCATCAACAAAGGACCATGATTGGTGATATTGTATCGCTCAAGTATACCATATTGCTTCAATATAAGCACGGTCTGCCAGTATATGGCAATTATCAGCAGGATTTTCCAGTATGACTCAATAAAAGTTATTATAAAATTTGGTTCGCTCAATGATATGGGTCTCCATATACTGGGTTTTTTCTAATATCAGGTACTATAATGTATCACAAGATTTTTAAACTTATTCATATACTGTAACATATAATCATGTTCTCTATAGTATATGTAACCACAGGCAGCATGGAAGAGGCACGGCAGATTGCAAAGACTCTTGTCGAGATGAAACTTGCCGCTTGTGTCAACCTCTTACCTATAGTGTCAATATACCGGTGGGGCGGTATCCAGGAAGATAATGAAGTGGCCATGGTCATTAAAACTACATATGAGCAAATAGGGAATATTGAGAAGACCGTAAAGGAGATGCACAGTTATACCGTGCCTTGCATAATATCATTTAGCATTGATGGAGGTTCAATTGAATATCTGGATTGGATAGATGATAATGTAATGCCTGTGGGCACTTTCAGGAAGAACTGATAAACTGATATTTAATGCAGGATTTACCTTTATTCTTATTCTTTACTTTGTACATCATATCTCGAACATTGGCATGTTTTTTTGTGGTCCTATCATCATTTCCCTGAAATTATTCATGAGGCCCATGGGAAGCGATGATTCACTGTCGATCTCAGATACTGCCACGCCTAGTTGGCGCATCTTGTTAGCTAAACTCCTGGGGCTGAAACCTCCAACCCGTTCATCTCCCAATTTATCGTTAGTGAAAAAGGGGATATACGTGGCCTTGACGCCTTGCCTTAACATCCTGTTCAGATAGTATAGTACGTTCACCTGTACTTCTATATCGTCTATCACGATGTTAGTGCCTGTAAAGGGCAGCCCGCCGCCCAATATGAACAATATCCTATCCCCGGGGCGCGCTTCCCACTCCAGTTGCAGCAGTTTTGCCAGTCCAAGGTCAAGCCTGGAGAGACCGCCCCCCTTCATCTTAAGTAGCTCCCTGGGCGGCAGTTGCCACTGGTTAAACGGCCCCTGGGCATCATCATCAAAGGTAATGATATCTATCTCGTCCACATCCCTTCCCAGGCTTTCCAGTATTGAAACGGCAGCTATCTTGGCAAGAATATGCGGAGCCTTTTCAGGTTTCACCACTTGACCCAGTTTATCACCTTGCCAATCAGAGGTCATCTGGAATGAATTGTCAATAAGGATGGCCAGGCTGGTCCGCTGCTTATCCTTAACATGCGCTCTGGTGATAATAGAATCAAGGCGGCGCCCGTGCGTGCATACCTCTTGGATGGTACGGTCAATACTAATGGTACCTTTACCATCGTATGGCAGGTACGCTGTCCGCCCAATCGATGGGGGGACATAAAAATTAATCCTCAGATAACTGTTGCCGATTGAACCGCATTCTCGTATCAGGGCATTGTAGGTAAGGTCATGTGGGTGGTCTATGTAAGACACACAACGCAATGCCAGGTCACCCTCGATAAGCGGTTCATAGTCATCTTTATGCTTATCTTTTTTATCTTTACGCTTCCTGAACATTTTCTATCACAGTTTATTTCCGATGCTCAATGCAATTTCCTGAACCAACTTTATGGAATACTGGTCAGTTTCGTCGGCTATGATAATTCCCTGATGAAGTGCAGCGTCTGTAAATGTCTGTTTGACGTCAGAACCCTGTTTAATAGATAAATCACAATAACGTGACATCTTGATAACACCATCAGTGGACAATCCCTGCGGAAGGCTGCGGTCTTTTTTCCATGCTTCCCTGGTCTCCTCTGCAAATTCCAGTATCGCCTCCAGTATCTCATCAGGGAGTAAAGGAGTGATTTTCTGTATGACGTTCCTTTCTGTTGCACGACTGGCATATCCCACATAAATAGGCATGAAACGCCTCTTGAGGGCAGCACTGAGTTTGAATGTACCTTCATCCCCGAAATTTGCTGTTGCCAGGATGATCCAGTTATTGGTCTTCTTCAGGACCGTTTCCTGGAATTCGAGAGGTAGGGAACCGGTTGAAAGCAACATGAACAGACCGGAATATGCTGAACTGGGTGCCCGGGTGAACTCATCTATCAGGAGATTGCGCCCGGACTTTAATGCCCTGGTTACAGCCCCTTCTTTGTAAGTGAATTTCTCAGCCAGTTCGGGATTTCCTGACATTGCCAGTGGATGGAATCCTCCAATCATGTGATATTCGGTCATTCCTTCAGATGCTTCGACCTTCAGGTAACTATCTTCCCCACCTCCCATCATTGCAAGGATATGTTCGCCAATTGTGGTTTTGCCATTGCCCGGAGGACCGTAGAACATGATAGGATATCCCAGTTCGATATACCTGAGTGCTCTTAGGATAGATTCATCCTGTCCTTTGATTTCACAACTTTCAAGAATCCGCAGATAATCTTCTGTGGTTAACATATGCCTATCTCCTTACTATGTGTGTGCTCAAAACAAGGGTTGTAATTTACTTAAAAGCAAATTCTGATTCCCGTTCAATCTGTTTTAATAGTTCACCCGCTTTTGCTTTAGAACCAATATCGTACTTGGAATTCAGGAAATCTACCTGTTCCCTGAGTGTGCCGATTTTCTGTGCGGCCATAATTCTGTTGATTTTACCTTTGCCGAACTCTTTTTTGAAGTCTTTCATTTCTTTGATTATGTCCTCGAATGGGTCATATTCTTTTTTGGCGGCCGGTTTATCTTCCTTCTTCTTTTCTGTGATATAGACGAATGTGCCGTCATGTGCAACTTCTCTTTTCACATTGAAGGCATGGAGTGCAAATTCATAGACCGGGAATATAGCCATAATCAGTATTAAATTAGGTAAAACAAAGAAATATCCTGTAGTTAAAGCGAAATACATCAATTGTGATTTATATTCATCAATAAACAGTGGGAGAGAGATATCATATGTGATACTACTACCAGTCATTACAAAATACATTAAAAATCCTACTAGTATGTAAATCAATGAAATCAATATCGAACTTTTCAGCACTTTTATGAAGCGTTTTTCAATGGAAAATGACAGGTCATTAATAATGGGAGTCAGTAACCGCACCCATGCTGTTGGTATGAAGGCCCAGAGTACGACCAGTATTAAGAACATATCAGGTTTTGAGTTAACGAAATCCAAACCCAGGAGTACAATGGGAAAGAACATGACTGCCAGTCCCATTGAACCGAATATGATGGCGTTCTTTCTTCCATCTACTAGTGCTACTAAAACAGTAATAGTGTTTGCAACTGCAAACAAGGTTATGGGTACGAAATCGGTATTGAATATCTTGAAATATGGAGTATTTTCAGGAAATTTCAACTCAAGGTGTAAGTATGAACCCGTATATGCTGCACCTATAATCCAGAAGACAGTGAAACCTATTATGAGGTAAATAATACTCTTTATTGTATTATCTTTAACGATATGCACATTGGAAACACTAAGCGCTGCAGCGATTAATAATGCTAAAAAAATAATTGACTTATATGATGCTATCGGGTTGGATGCAATGACAATATAAGGCACTACCAGACCTAGAAACGCAACAATTCCGACAACTACAGAAGGAATTGAGCCATGTATTATCTGTTTTTCATTAACTGAATCTACGTTATTCAAAATAATTCCTCAATCAATATTAATATAGTTAAACATAAGAATTACAATCTGCATCCATTTTAATACGATAAATTAGTAATTATATGATATATTAGTAATTCTGTTATATATCTTTTATTGCGTTAAAATATATTTATTTCGATGTATCGTTCAGGTTGTTGCTTATTCCGAACAAAAGGTATATATAGAACCACAAACACTCAATAGCACCGAAATTTAATAGGAGGCTATCAATTTTATGGCAGGACAATTAGGTGGACAGCCAATATTCATATTGCGTGAAGGAACAGAACGCTCAAAGGGCAGAGAAGCCCAAAGTAACAATATCATGGCAGCTAAAGCAGTAGCTAATGCTGTGAGAACTACACTGGGACCAAAAGGAATGGACAAGATGCTTGTAGACGGCCTGGGAGATGTAGTGATTACCAATGATGGTGTTACTATACTCAGGGAAATGGATATCGAGCATCCCGCAGCCAAGATGGTTGTAGAAGTAGCCAAGACCCAGGATGACGAAGTGGGCGATGGGACCACAACTGCAGCAGTGCTTGCAGGAGAATTGTTGAAGGTAGCAGAAGATTTGCTGGAACAGGATGTGCATTCCACCATCATTGCCAGCGGTTACAGGATGGCTGCAGATAAGACAGCAGAGATACTCAAGACAATCGTGATAAATGTTGATGAGAACGACGATGAAACATTGCTGAAGATCTCGAACACTGCAATTACAGGCAAAGGTGCCGAAAGCTCAAAGGACAAGCTTTCAAAACTGATTGTTACAGCTGTAAAATCTGTTGTTGAAGAAGAGGGCGGCAAGAAAGTGGTTGACATTGACAATATCAAAATGGAAAAAAAGGTCGGTGCCAGCGTTGAAGAATCTGAACTCATTGAGGGTATGGTCATTGACAAAGAACGTGTCCATCCCAACATGCCAAAACAGGTAAAGGACGCTAAGATAGCATTAATAAGTGAACCTGTGGAGTTCAAGAAGACTGAAGTTGATGCCGAGATCAGTATTACATCCCCTGACCAGTTGCAGCAGTTCCTGGACCAGGAAGAGAAGATGCTAAAGGAAATGGTTGACAAGATAATCAATAGCGGTGCTAATGTTGTAGTGTGCCAGAAGGGCATTGACGATATGGCGCAGCATTATCTGGCAAAGGCCGGTATTATGGCAGTCAGGCGTGTCAAGAAAAGCGACATGGAAAAATTATCCCGCGCATCCGGTGCCAGTGTTGTCACCAATGTTGATGAGATTTCCGAGTCAGACCTGGGACATGCTGCCTTAGCTGAAGAAAAGAAGATCGGCGGAGACCACATGATCTATATTACAGGCTGCAAGAACCCGAAAGCGGTAAGCATCATTATCCGCGGCGGTACAGAGCATGTGGTTGATAGTATTGAGCGTGCAATGGAAGATGCATTACGTGTAGTTGGTGTTACCATAGAGGATGAGAAAGTGGTGGCCGGCGGAGGCAGTCCTGAGATTGAACTTTCATTGAGGCTCAGGGAATATGCAGCTACATTGAAAGGAAGGGAACAGCTGGCTGTGAGCAAATTCGCTGACGCACTTGAAGTAATCCCAAGGACCCTTGCCGAGAATGCAGGACTGGACCCCATCGATATGCTGGTGGAACTAAGGTCACAGCATGAGAAAGGCAATAAGAACGCTGGTCTTGATGTATATACAGGTGATGTGATCGATATGCAAGCCAACGGTGTTGTTGAACCCCTGAGAGTAAAGACCCAGGCAATTAACAGCGCTACTGAATCCGCAGTCATGATTTTGAGGATTGATGATGTCATTGCATCCGTTGGCGGCGGTCCAGGCGATATGCCCCCTGAGATGATGGGCGGCGGCGGCGGTATGCCACCTGGTATGGGCGGAATGCCCCCAATGATGTAAGAACAAATATACAGTAAAGCGTACCCCTGTAGGGTACGTTCAATTTCTTTTTTTACTACATTTTTGTCCCTTTGTTTAACACTCTTGTTCAGTAATCTTTTCCATTAATTTATTCCATTATTCTTTTTCAGTAACTTTGATTATTATCCGTATTTAGTAACCCAGTTAATTATTCAAGCATGGTACCAATTTTTGCGTTTTTATTCATTATCGGTAATTTTATGATGTAACAATTAC
>JAUWTY010000102.1 GCA_030614485.1 Methanosarcinales archaeon
GATTTCAGGATCGCTGAATTCGGTTCAGGCGGCGATGCCGTGATGGTGGCATTGTTCAAGCACGGCGGCAAGGTGGCCGAAGATATAGTCAACGAAGGTGACACCTTTGTCTATGAAAAAGACATGGGAGGTGCCAGGGATATGCCTATCATTGCTATCTACTTCGATAATGTATTTGTTGGAACAGAGACCAGCACCGTTGTGATTGAGGGAATCTTCCAGATATCGGATAATTATATCGATGTCAGCAGGGGAGATGAGTTCGGCCTGATGGAGATTAAAAGTGCATCCTCATCTTGCATTACTATGAAAAACGATAATTCCGTAAGCCTTGGTGAGGGAGATGATTTCAACCTCATGGGCAAGATCAACATAGTAGTGGCTGATCATGATACACTGCGGTTCGCACCCTATGTTGATATGACAGAACCCGGCACTTATGAACTAAGGGGTACGGTAACAGAGGAAACCACCTTTGAGTGGACACCATTCAACTTTGAAGGTCTGCTCTATGATATCGACACAGGTGAAGGTGACGAAACACTGGAAATAGTACGCAGCGGAACATCAGTTGATGACGGTAAGTTAACCTACACAACAAGTCCCATCTCAAAGAAATTCGAGCACAGTGGTGACGGTTGGGATGAATTCCAGTCCATCGGGTTCATGGGCGACATATATTTTTCAGGATACAAAAGCGGTTCATCATTCCTTTCCAGTGACAGAAGCCTGATAGAAGAAGGTAAATTATCCAAAATACTCATAGACGAAGATAAAAGATACACCCTGCATATTGGAAACTCACTGCCCCTTCAGGAAGGTTATAGTGTCAGGATAGATGAGATCAGCCGCAGCGGTGAAGCACTGATGTTTACTATTCTAAAAGACGGGGAAGAAATGGACACTGATATTTCCAGCGGAGAGGATACTTTTGTTTATGAAGTAGAGGTTGGCGATACTGACATTCCAATCTTTATTGTCCATATTGACCAGGTGTTCAGGGGCATGGAGACGAATTCAGTTTTCATAGACGGCATTTTCCAGATATCTGAGAGTTTCACTACTGTTGAAAAGGGTGACAGCTACGGTATTATGGAAGTTACGTCAACAAGTTCCTCAGAAATAGTCCTGAAGAATGAGGACAATAGTATCACCCTGGGAGAAGGCGATACTATCAGAATAATGGGTGACATAAAGATTAAAGTTGCGGACTCTGGTACAGTCAGGTTCTACCCATTCCAGGAAATCGTGGTGGAAGAACCACTGTATCTGGAACTTGACATACCCGGCAATGTATACCAATATGAAGAATTGACTATAAAAGTCACTTATGAAGGAGATGAAATTAAAGGAGCTGCTATAACATTTGGCGATACTTCGATAGGTACTACCGATTCCAGTGGCGAATTGACATATACTCCAACAGAATCAGGAACTTTCACTATCACCGCATCCAAGGAAGATTATGTGAGTGATGAAGAAGACATAGAAGTGCTGTACCAGCCTAAAGTACTATTGGTGAGCGCTCCGCTATTATCTGACAAAGGCGAATCAATAGTTATCTCAGTGACCTCGGAAGGAGCGAGTGTCAATGGCGCTTCGGTCAAGTTCGGCAGCAAAGACCTTGGGACAACACCTGCCAGTGGCAACATCACATACACACCTGATGAAGTTGGTACCTTCACCATCTCGGCATCTAAATCAGGTTACCAGGATGCAACAAAAGATATTGACATCACTGACCCGGCTGCCAAATTGGTGTTCTCAAACCTTAGCATCAAACCCAAAATAGTAGGACCTGGAGAGAACGTGAACATTACAGTGGAAGCTTCCAATTTCGGAACACTCAAGGAAGCCCAGACCATGTACCTTAAGGTAAATGGTGAAGATGTGGTGAGTCAGGATCTGGTACTTGAACCTGGGGAGATTGTGACTATCCATTTTAACATGAACAAGTCCAAGTCCGGTACTTACCTTGTCGAGGTGGACGGGCGCAGTGATACATTCAGGGTAACGGGCCTTGTATTAAGCTCTACAGGTATTTTCGTAGCAGGGATTATCGCAATACTTTCAACTACTGCAATAATCTATAGTATTTCTCAGGGTACACTCACAATGGACATAATATCCGCCAAGGTGCAAGCATTTGAAAAAATGTTAAGACATTTGGTTGAAAAATAAACACAATAAAAGAAAAACAGAAAAGGTAAGAATGGATTTATTCTTCCTTTTCTGTGTCCTTTTCTTCCATATCCACACCTATAACATCTAACAGTTTTTTTATTATCGCCTCTTCGACCAATTTCATAAGGGTATGCTTATCCTTTGTACCGCTAAAAACACCCAGCGGTATTTGGGCGCCAGCTGATGTTGCATGTCCACCACCATGTTCTTCGCCGAAAGCTTCACGCATAACTTCCCCTACATTGACCCTCACGTCCTTGCTCCGGCCGGATAAGTGTATAGTGTCCTCGGTCAGTCCGAATATGATAGTTGTAGTCACACCTTCAAGATTTAACAGGTAATCTGCCGCCTGGGGTAGAGCATCCCGGTCCCTGACTGACCCCACATTGGAGATCAGGTAACTACCGGTCACCTGCCTGTTCTTGATAGCGTGCCCCAATATATCAAGTGTCTCAGTGGACATAGATGGCATTTCTATCTGGCTCAATATCTCATGGTCCACCAGCGGATACAGGAAAGCTGCTGCGTTCAGGTCAGCCTGGGTGGTATTTTTCTTGAATTCATGAGTATCCACCCTGATACCATATAGCAAAGCTGTTGCAAGTTCACTGTTGACTTTCATACCCAGTTCCTTGATATAAGTGGTCATTATGGTAGCACTAGCCCCAATTTCTGGCTGTATGTCAATAAAATCAGCCTTTACTTCAGTTATGGCTACAGGATGATGGTCGATGATAATGTTAACCTTCGCATCCGAAGGCAAAAGGTTATTCACGCCTGGGATAGCACTTTCAAACAGGGCAAGGTTTGAGAACTTGGACGGATCATATTCTTCCATCCGCTCAATATCAATATCCAGCAGGTTTACAAACGCTTTATTCTCCTGGTGTCCAATCAAACCGTTGTATATAATCTCTGAATACACACCAACGGTTTTTGCAATCTCTTTTAAGGCCATTGCACCAGATATGGCATCTGGGTCTGGATTGTTGTGTACTACTATACCCAGTTTCCCTTTACCCATTTCTTTAATGACCCTCTTAAGTTCATGAGCTTTCTTAAGGATAGCTGCTCTTTCTACTGCCTGCACCACTGCCTGGGCGGCAGCCCTTGCAGGTAATACAGCTAAATCCACGCCTGCTGTTTCCATACGGTCTTTACTGTTCTGGTCTTTAACCCTGGATACAGTATATATGTCTGGTTTCAATTTCTTCAAGTGTGTCAGTGCCTTGAGGTTCGCCTCACCATCCGAACTCAATATGAAGGCAACATCAATATTCAACACGTCCAGTACGCTAATGGTCTCATAATCGCTGATGTCGCCAATTTCTACATCGTAACCCTGCTCTTTCAAAGTCTCAGCTTTACTGGCATCCTTCTCAACAAATATTAAACTTATATTCTGCCCTTCTAATTCTTTTGCAACAGCAACCCCCATACCGCCGCTGCCCAGAATTGCATACAGTTGTTTTGCTTTTACTTCTTTAATGACATCCTCTCTATCGAGGATGTCCTTATTTAATCCGGCTTCGATGAAAAGACCTCCAATAATCTTGACTACTTAATTTAATGCTTCATAAAGATTAACTTAACCGTTTAGTTTACCAAACTTTTATCCTGAAGCAGAAGGGTATAAACCTTAATTATGTCCAATACAATTATGGAATATGCCAAACAGGGGCATATTACCCCTGCAATAAAGACCGCTGCTGCTGCCGAAGGGCTGGAACCTGTAAGACTTATCAAGCTTATCGCACAGGGTAGGGCAGTTATTCCCAGAAATGTAATGCGGGAACACATCCCACCAATAGCTGTGGGTGAATGTATATCAACAAAGGTCAATGCCAATTTTGGCACCTCGCAAGCACATGCGGACGTGCATGAAGAAATGAACAAAGCCCGGACCGCTGTGCAGTATGGTGCCGATACGGTGATGGACCTCTCCACAGGAGACGATATTGATAGTGTGAGACGGCGATTGCTAAAAGAAATCGAAGCCCCCATTGGCACCGTACCTATATACCAGGCAGCCAGCACATGCTCATCAGTGCTGGATATGACCACGGACGATATGTTCAATGCATTACGGCGACACGTTAAGGATGGTGTGGATTTCGTTACTATGCATGCCGGTGTTACCACAAAGGCAGTAGAGCATTTGAAGTCAGAGGGCAGGATACTGGATATTGTCAGCCGGGGCGGTTCCTTCATGGCAGCATGGATGTTGCACCACGGCCGCGAGAATCCCTATTATGCCGAGTTCGACTATTTGCTGGAAATTGTGAAAGAATACGATGTTACCCTGAGCCTGGGTGACGGCATGCGGCCCGGATGTACCGCTGATGCTTCTGACCGCTGCATGTTTGAAGAGGTCATCACCCTTGGAGAACTGGTGCAAAGGTCAAGAGATGTGGGGGTGCAGGCAATGGTGGAAGGACCCGGACATGTGCCGGTGGACCAGATTGAACCTGCTGTACGCTCCATCAAGAACATCTGCAAAGGTGCACCGCTATACCTGCTGGGCCCGCTGGTCACTGACCTGGCCCCCGGGTACGACCATATCACAGCCGCCATGGGCGGCGTGGTGGCAGGAATGGCAGGAGCTGACTTTTTATGTAGGACCACGCCTGCGGAACACTTGGCATTACCCAATGCAGAGGACATCAGGGAAGGAGCAGTGGTAACGAAGATTGCCGCACAT
>JAUWTY010000135.1 GCA_030614485.1 Methanosarcinales archaeon
AACCTTGAAGTATCTGCCCCGTATTTATCCATTAATATCTGGGGGTCAACCACATTACCCAGGCTCTTTGACATTTTGGCGCTCTTCATGGCATATTTGCTGCTACATGTACAGCATGAATGTTCCTCGAATTCACCGGGAGGCAGGAACCTGCCGCATACCTCACAGTATGGTGTTTCCTTATTCACCATTCCCTGGCACAGCAGCCTGGCAAAGGGTTCGTCCACTTCTGTCAGCCCGATGTCCCGCATGGCCTTGGTAAAGAACCGGGCATACAACAGGTGCAGGATTGCATGCTCAATACCACCTATATACTGGTCTACCGACATCCAGTATGAGGCTGCATCCTTTTCAAAAGGCAACTCTTCCGTATGGGGGCTGCAATATTTGAAGAAATACCAGGATGAGTCCACGAAAGTGTCCATGGTATCGGTTTCCCTGCGGGCAGGCCCGCCGCATTTGGGACATGTAACATTGGTAAAGCTCTTTGAGGTTTCCAGCGGATTGCCGCTGCCCGTAAATTCTACATCCTTGGGCAGCCTGACAGGCAGGTCTTCAAAAGGTACGGGTACGGTACCGCATTCGTTACAGTAGATGATGGGGATGGGAGTGCCCCAGTAACGCTGCCTGGATATGAGCCAGTTCCTGAGCTTGTAATTAATAGTGCTCTCACCCAGACCCAGGGTTTGCAGTTTCTCGCTTATTCTGATGATGGCGTCCCGGTTGCCAGTGCCGTCAAATTCTCCGCTGTTCACCAGTATGCCGTCGTCCACATAGGCTTCTTCCATCTCATCAGAAGTGAGTTCCTGATCTGGAGGCTGAATGACTACTTTTATGGGTATGTCGTGTACCCTTGCGAACTCAAAGTCGCGCTGGTCGTGGGCCGGTACTGCCATCACTGCCCCTGCACCGTATTCATATATCACGAAGTTGCCCACATACACAGGTATTTCATTGCCAGTCAGCGGGTTTATTGCATACTTCCCGATGAACATGCCCTTCTTATCCTTATCAGCAGCAATTCGCTGGAACTTATCTTCCTGCTGCACTTCGGCAAGGAATACTTCAAAGTCTGCCTGGTATTTTGTCCCCTCGACCCAGTCCTTTATCATCGGGTGCTCTGGCGCGAATACCATGAAGGTGACACCGAACACGGTATCAGGCCGGGTGGTGAATATAGGAATGGTCTCGCCTGTATCGACGATGCTGAACTTGATGATGGTGCCTTCACTCCGGCCAATCCAGTTGCGCTGCATCATTTTGACTGATTCGGGCCAGTCCAGGTCTTCCAGACCGTCCAGCAGTTCATCTGCATAGTCCCGTATCTTGAAGAACCACTGTTTCAACTCCCGCTGCTCCACCTCTGTAGAACAGCGCCAGCACCTGTTATTGATGACCTGTTCGTTAGCAAGCACTGTACCACAGTCGGGACACCAGTTTATCAGTGCGTTCTCCCGGTATGTTAGCCCTTTTTCATAAAATTTCAGGAATGTCCACTGATTCCATTTATAGTAATCCTCATCAAGGCTCTGTATCTGCCGTGACCAGTCATAGGACAGTCCCATCTCCTTCTGCTGGGCCTTAATGGATTCTATGTTACTGCGGGTCCAGGTTTCAGGGTCTACTTTTTGTTTGATGGCTGCATTTTCGGCTGGCAGCCCGAAGGCATCATAGCCTGTGGGGTAGAGCACGTTGAATCCCTGCATCCTCTTATGCCTGGCTATACTGTCGCCGATAGCGTAATTGCGAAGGTGGCCCATGTGCAGAGATGCTGATGGATAAGGATACATTTCTAAGCAGTAGTACTTTGGTTTTGAGGTGTCCTCGATGGCCTTGAAAACTTCAGATTCTTCCCAGCGCTGCTGCCATTTTGGCTCTATATTTTTTGGATTATAATGGTAATTCATAGATTGTCGCTCCATGAGTGGAGGATAATGATGTGCTGATTACATAATGCTGCATTTCCTGATGTGTAACGACTCATAGTGAGGCGAAATTATATAAAAGTTAAGCAACTGAATTATTTCTATTAATTACCAATTAATCATAAACAACGATGTTACCAATTAGCATCTAAAAAAAATATATTCCATAAGATTTGAAGTGGGATTCAAGGAGAGGGAGGCTGGCCTGCAGACTGATGAGGTCAGGCGCTGTATGGATATTATGAAAGAGCAGGGTGCATATGGGGCAGGCATGAGTTCGTTCGGGCCAACGGTTTATGCTGTGGCTGAGGACCCAGGGGAAGTGAAGAAAGCTGTGGCCGAATTCCTGGATTCAACTATCGGGGGGCAGGTTTTTGTTACCGGGGCAAGGAATACAGGGGCGGAAATAACGGTTAAGTAGGGTGGGGTATTTCGTGCCTCCTTTGGAGGCAGTTCATTAATCCTAATCGTAATACCCCGCAGCTCTGCTGCGGTTGGGACAAGCCATGGTCAATGCAACCTCAGCAGCCTAAGACATGAGATACCACACAGCTCTACTGTGGGAAGCTTCATTTATGTAAAATAATGACATCAGGATGTAATTAAAATACTGAAATAATAACGTAATAACGTAATTAGATTTAAATAGTCATAGTCCCTATATGGTAATTATGACATCAATAGGCACTTTGGAACCTTTTAATCCGTGGTGGAAATCAGGAAATGTGAAAGATTCCTGGCTTAAACCATACAAACGGCACATCTATTTTGATATTGAAAAATATACAGATAAAAGACAGGCAATTCTCATATGGGGGTTAAGGAGAACAGGAAAAACAACAACCATGTTCCAGCTTATCCAGGACATACTCACCTATGCCGATAAGAAACACATATTCTATTTCTCTTTCGATGAGATTGTGTTTGATTTCAAAGACATTCTTGAAAGCTACCAGCAAACTGTTTTAGGCAGCAGTTTTGATGAGTTGGAAGGGACGATATACGTTTTCCTTGACGAAATACAAAAAGTGGATGATTGGGAGAACAAGATAAAGGTTTACTATGACCTTTATCCGAACATAAAATTCTTCATCTCGGGTTCTGCATCGGTAAGTCTGAGAAGAAAATCAACAGAAAGCCTTGCAGGTAGAATAATGGATTTTCATATGAAGCTGCTCTCATTTGAGGAATTTATCGAGATGAATGGCAGGGATATGAAAAAGATAAGGGAAAACCCTGACCTATGGAAAAGGGAATTGATCCCTCTTTTTTATAGATATCTTAAATACGGAATGTTTCCTGAACTTTATGCTGAAAATGATGAGGATTTCGCAAGGAAATATATATTGAACAATGTCATTGAAAGGGTCATATATAAGGACCTGCCAGATGAATTTGAGATAAAAGATGTTGAGCTGCTTAAGACTCTTGTATATATTATCTGTAAAAAACCTGGTATGATCGTTAATTACAAGGAGATTGGCAAGGACCTTGGAAAGGACCAGAGGACGATTGCCAATTATTTTGAGTATCTTGAGTTCGGGCTTCTTATAAAGTATGTTTTCAATTACAGGGGCAGTCCTATTGCAAGTATGAGAAAGCTGAAGAAAGCTTATCTTTCTACACCAAACCTTGCATTTGCATTCAACCAGAATATAGATCCTATCCTGCCTTATATGCTTGAAAATATTGTAGCATCGCATACAGATGCAGGATTTTTCTATCGGAACAGTTTTGAGATTGATTTCATAATCCCTGATAATGATAAACAGGATATAATTGAAGTGAAAAAAAGCAGGAAATCTGTTAAACAGGTAAAGAAGTATCAGGAGAAATTTGGTGATAAGGTCAGGAGGTCAATGATTGTGACACTGGAAGAGGAAGGTACTGTAGATGGCATTCCTGTGATTCCTGCCTGGAAATTTCTTCTGGGTCCAGCATTTGTGTAGTTTTGAAGATTTTTGAGATGGGTTAGCTGATGTGCAGTCAAAGAC
>JAUWTY010000109.1 GCA_030614485.1 Methanosarcinales archaeon
TGAAGAGATCCTGTACCCTGCCATGGAAGATCTGGAAATAGATGTCATGATAGGCGAGGGAGCAAGTGCCAGGTCAATAAAACTCAATCTTGAACATTTTACCCTTATTGGCGCAACTACAAAGATAGGACTTTTGAGTTCCCCGCTCAGGGATAGATTTGGTATTACTTTCAGGCTAAATCATTACACTATAGATGAACTTGTGGAAGTGGTGCATCGAAGTGCTTCGATCCTGCGTATTCCCATAACCCAGGATGGGACTATTGAAATTGCTAAACGCGGCCGTGGAACGCCCAGAATTGTTAACAGGTTACTGAGGCGTGCAAGGGATTTTGCACTTGTCAGGGCCGATGGAACGATAACTCAGGAGGTTGCTGATGATTCACTGACTATGCTGGGTATAGACAAACTTGGCCTGGATGAACTTGACAGGCGCATACTTAGTATAATAACAGATGATTTCGAAGGTGGACCCGTGGGCCTGAAGACCATTGCCATTTCAGTGGGGGAAGAGGTCAGGACTATTGAAGATGTATATGAACCGTATCTAATCCAGGTCGGATTCATTCAACGTACTCCCCAGGGCAGGAAGACGACACAGGCAGGAAAAGAGCATTTGAGGGTTCAGTAGTTTGGCAGACTACCACACCCTGCCGCCGACCAGGGGCTCTAATACTCGTGCCTGCGCCTCATCCTTTGCCGACACAATTATCTCATCCACCAGCGGGTCAAGCACTTCAATGACATGCTCTATCAGGGTCGTATCCCTGATTGGTGTTAGTGCCTTTTCCACATTGCCCAGCCGCTTACCGCGACCGCCTGCAAGTATTATTGCTGCTATTGCTGCTCGTTCTAACATAACATCATTATCCTGATTTCCATAATGGTCATCTCCCCCCGATTTCTATTCCATCCCCACTTTCAAGCCTCAGCAGTCGTGCCGCACTACCCGAATTTACCGATATCTCAAGGTAACCATGGCTGCCCACCACTGCAAGTGGTGCACCTTTCTCCACACTGGCGTAAGTATCTACTAAAGGCATACTGGTGCCGCAAATATGCAGCACATCGCCGCATTTGAAGAAATTAAGTATAACCTCGCTTGATATATTGGTAACCAGATTACCAAAACTGTCCACGTAGACTACTTGCCCCTGCACCTTCCCATCAATAACCTGTGGTGTCCCGAAATCCAATTCCACAAAATCCACAATCTCAGCCCCTACCTCTGCCGCTGTCATTCCTAATGAAAGCCGGGCCGCTGTAGGAGCAAATATATCCCGGCCGTGGAATGTGGAAGATGAGGTCAATAATAAGTCTGGGTTGGTAATCTCCCGTACTTTGAAATCCTGTGATAACCTGCGCGCTGCCGGTATCAGCAGGCCGTTGTCCGGCCCTACAAACAAATGTGCCCCTGATTCTACTACAATGGGGCGCCGGGATGTGCCCACACCCGGGTCGACCACAGCCAGGTGCACTGCACCTTCAGGGAAATATGGTACCGAGACCATCAGGGCAAAGGCCCCGGCCTTGATATCCTGGGCTGGTATTTGGTGGGAGATATCCACAAGTACGGTTGAAGGATTAATACATAAAATAACAGCTTTCATCTGGGCAGGGTAAAGCTGGCCGAAATCGGAGAGCAGTGAAATTACAGCCATGTGAAATCACCTGTTATGGATTGTTATTCCATTCAATAATCAGATATCCGTGTGGCATGGTACCTTGACCTCAATCCTGTCATGTTTACCTTTTCCTTCATAATACCAAAAATAACTTCACCACTTTTTGAAATAATATTTACATCAGCACCGTTCATCTCATAGGCCTTATCACTGGCAGGTATATCGAACCTGGTAATATCCTCCCTGTATTCCTTGAGCCGTTCATCATTGGATTCCCTTACATAGGGACTGGCTTTGGGAGTTATCTCAAGCAGGTTCAATTCATACCTGAAACATGGACGGTTGAACAGGGTGCTCAATATATGAACAGCTACAGGGAACCTGAATTCAGAATCCACTTCTCTCAGGCGGTCCTCCAGCATCAGGTAAATATCTTTCTCCTGCCGTCTGTGATTGTAAGTATACACCTTTGAAGGCGGGATTTCCAGTTCTTCAAGGAAGCCTGTGTCGTACAGTGCTCTCAGGTATCCTGTGATGATAAGCCTGTGCTGGTCATACCCACTGGTCTTAAGTTCACGGGAGATGCCGCTAATGGATAGCTGGCGGTCCTTGAGCATGTTCAATACTGTGGTGAAAAATTTCTCTGACATAACGAAACAATTTCTTATTGGTAATGAACCTGATAAATACTTTGGTAAATGATAGTGGTTAAAATATCATTTCTTTCTCCCCAACCTTACCGCAGCAAGATACACCTCATCACTCATCCTGAATCCCACTTTCACAAGTGCTTCCAACTGGTCCTGATACTCCTCACATGTGAGTAGCCCTTTCTTTAGTGCCGCAAGCAGCACAAAAATTGTCCCATTTGGCTTTAATCCAAATGCCTTTGCTGCTATCCTTGCATGAGTCTGATCAAGCAGTACAGGTACATTAATAGATAATGCCAGGGAGATAGCTTGTGCTTCCCCGGCATCTATACCAAATTCTTCCAGTTCACTGCAAGATTCAATTTCCTTAACCTCAATCCATCCATCTTCAACCGCTTTTTCTACAACCAGAGCATCTGGGTGTTGTAGTTCTTTTCCTTTTAAAACAACCTCGCTAAACACCTCTTTTGGTATTAAGATTTTCTTGAACAACACTTTTAAAAGATTGAGCTTACCTATCTTTGCAAGGTAAATCAGGATAGTAGAGTTGCTGACGATCATAGGTTATCTGCGGATTGAAAATCTTCCATAAGGTCATCAAGACCATATTGGAATGGTATACCTTTTTTAGCTGCTATGGCTATCATTTCCCGAAGAGGTAAACCAACATCTTTGGCAGCCTTGCCTAGTGTTATCTTCCCATCCCTGTACTGTGAAAGTGCATGGTCTATCATCCATTCCTCTACCGCTTTACCTAACAGTCTGCGGACAACGGTTGATTTGTCGAGATGTTCCATCCGGGAGATGCCTTCGAGCTGTTCTTCTAATTCATTTGGTACTCGGGTGGTTATTATAGCACTCATGATAATCTGTATACAAAAGTTAGTAATTGAAAACATATATAATTATGCCCGTCAGAATAGATAATGCTTCAAATAAATCAATGGACCCGGCGGGATTCGAACCCGCGGCCTTCACGTTGCGAACGTGACGATCTACCCCTGATCTACGAGCCCAAAAAGAACTGTGGGGCATAGGAGCCCCGGTAATATATGTAAATAATTGTTTTACCATTGAACAAGCTTAAAGACGTCCCAGTTCCACAACTGAAACACTTTCTACCTCATCCACTGCCGCAAAAGCCTCTTCAACCGGCTCAGTGCCGCCTTCCATATCTCCCACAAGCACCAGGGCGATAATGGCTTTCAGGCCGAATGCTATGGGCTCTTCCGAAAATGTACGAAGCTTGGCTCCTTCAGGTACGACCGCTTCCAGCCTTTCTTTCAATGCTTCCAGGTCGGTATCCACACCCGCAGGCATGATCTTGATTTTTGCTGCTACATCACCCATGTCTTCACCTCAGGGTCCCTGGAATTCGCACTTTGGACAAGTATATGGGTTGGTCTGGTGCCGGCACATTACGCACCTGCCAATTTCTCTACCGCATGAGGGGCAGGGGAATCGCACGTATCCTTTTTCTATGAGTTTGACTCCGCATGATATACAGTACTCTGCTTTTTGTGTCATCCTTGTATTCTCCTTTTATGAGTTTCGGTATTAGTATGATTATTCGGACTTAAAGCTTGTTCTCCCCGAGTATCTGTGTACCAGAGTTAACGTCACCTTCCAATGCGGCCAGTACACGCTCAGGATACCTGCCGTTCACTACCAGACAGTCCATCCCCTGTTGCAGCAATAACCGGGGCAGGCCCCTGTCCACGCAGGTTTCTTCCATGTCCAACAGGTCGCTGGCATGAATGCGGGACACCAGGCTGCCATCAAGATAGATGCCGTCCACGTCAGTTGCCTTTACCAGTCTTGCTCCTGTATGCCATGCCACCCAGGCCGATATGGTATCCGAGGTCACGTCCCAGGAATGTGCCAGACCGCTGTCGTCCTGCTGCAACAACCTATACGGCAGCAGGATATTCACTCCTGGCTCCAGCGGCTCCAGGGTTGTGGTCAGCGGGCAGCCGGACCTGTCTGCCAGATAGTAGGCATATTGTTCCATTGCCAGTACAGCCATCCAGTGTGTGGCATCCTCGCCGGTGCCGGATGCCTGCTGGAAGGTCCTTACGGTATCGGCAAATACGCCGCCTCCGGGTACGATGAGGACCGATATGTGCTTTTGCCTTGCCCTGTCATCTATCTGCCTGATGAGCGGGGACGTGCAGTCTTTCAGGCTGCCACCGAGTTTTATTACTGCTCTGGGGGTATCGGTCATTATCAGGGTTATGGGTGGGGTGGGTAATTAATTCTGTTCATTTGGACTTTGGGTGAAGGTGTTGAG
>JAUWTY010000096.1 GCA_030614485.1 Methanosarcinales archaeon
TGGTATTGAAGCTTTTAATGTTATGACCAACGGTGCCGAATATGATGTGACATGATATACTACCTCCATCTTATCAGGAGGATAATCTATACCAGATATACAGGAAAGATGGTCAAAACCTTTGTCGAGTAGAAACTGCATAATCTCTTTTACTTTACCTGGTTCGATTCTGGCTATTGCCCTGTTAGGTGAAGGGACATCCACATCGGAAACTACATTCGGAAACTTATCAGATAATTCAATCATGATGTTTTTGTCGATTATTTTTATCGCAGCTTGTTCATCTCCCATGTTCTACACCTCCCCATCTGCCGGATTTGGTATTACAGTCCTGTCTTGCTCGGCCACGATCTTTTTCTGTAGTTCAATAAAACCCTGCAAAAGAGCTTCAGGTCTTGGCGGACAGCCGGGAATATAAATATCCACAGGGAATATTTCATCAAGATGTGTGACTGTACTATATGATTCCCACCATGGGCCGCCTGAGATTGCACATTCACCCATCATCAATATCCACTTAGGTTCTAACATCTGGTCCCAGACCCTTTGCAGACCAGGCAGATATTTCTTGGAAACATAACCGCTGATCATCATTACATCAGCCTGTCTCGGTGAACACCTAGGGATGATGCCAAACCTGTCAGTATCATAATGGGCTACACCTACGCATATTTGTTCAATTCCGCAGCAACCCATCGGATGGGTCATGAACCATAACGAGTTCTTTCTGCCCCAGTTCACAATTTTCTGGAGCGGTGAATTTTTAATGAACTCATTTATTGCACTGTTAGTAGTGACCGTCACATTCGGTGGAAGCTCAGTCTCTATCTCACCCATTCCAAGACCCCCTTCTTCCATTCGTATACAAGTCCTAATAGCACAACAATCATAAACAATACCATCGCTAAAATGCTAAACCCTGTAGTAAAACCTGGTGTAGTTGCAATCACTACATCATTCACATAAACAGTAACCCATGGGTAAAGGAACAACAATTCAACATCGAACAATACAAAAAGTATTGCATATGCATAATATTCAACATTGAACATCATATTCGCGCTACCGGTAGGCACAGAACCACTTTCATAGGTTGTGAACTTGATTGGGTTTGTGCTTCTCGGCGATAATTGCTTTACTAAAAACATTATAACCAAGGGTATCACTAAACCAAACATTAGAAAGATGGCTACAGGTATAAAAGTATCAATAGTTTCCATATCATCACCTAAATGTCCTAATGAAGTTGAGTTATATTATATGTATAAAAATGTTATGAAATTATTTTCACTGAATCAATGGCTAAACAATTCCAAAGTATGCCGATTATGGGATGCAAATCAATTTGAATCCAACATGTGTTTAGATAAAATTAAATAGAAATTGTAAAAAAATATAAACATATAATAAGTAGTATGTCAGACCACTTGGAAGCAAATACCTACCAGGATTTACTTTACCGTTGCCAGAGGCCCGATATCCAATATATTCTATTCCAATTGTTGGATTGCTCAGCTACCCACTTTCCTTATGTCAGCCTGCCACCAAACGAAGGGCCCATCTTGGGCAGACTGTGTAGGGTGTCTACAGCCATTCCTCTGGCAAGCAATCCAGGAGATACTTATTTAGTATGTTTTATCAGTTCATACTCGTTGCGACTAACTCACATACCGCCAAAACCTTTCACATCCACTATTCCACTCCCCATCAGGCAGTTCACTACAATTGCATCATGCCCTGTGGCATCGATGACCAATTTAATTTCTACTGCCACCGGTTCCACACAAGTAATAACCCTGGGAAGTGCACCGCCCAGGTAATTTTTTGCCTCAAATACCACTACATTCTTTCCGGTAGATGCCAGTTATTTTGTAGTCACCAGACCGCTGGGCTCCCCGGCCACAATCGCAACATCTGATTCGATTATTGTATTGAAATCACTTGTAAATCCATTAACTATAGCTCTTGTTACCTGTTTCTCATCAATATGCTTAAATCTCGTCATAAAATCACCCCTGTTGCACAATCGGTATTAGGTAAACGTATCAAGTAACTCCGTTAACTCCTTATATAAAACAATATATCCTTTTCTAAATCGAGAAGTATCAAAGTGGTCTGGTCTTTACAATGTCTGATTCGAGATCATCCATCTCAATAGCAAAAGCACGGGCAATTTCCCCTGCCAGTCCCATCATGTCCGTGATGCCCAGTGAATCCAGGCATGCTACCCTGACATCCAGCGGTGTCCCCTCACATGAAATATTGATGCCAAAGTGTATTTTCTCTGAAGAGATGCCTGCCGTAGCAATGCTTACTGTCAGTTTACCCGTTCCAACAAACAGGTCATCGCCATTACGCTTTGATTCTATGCCATGCTGTGCCATAACATCCTTTGCACACACAACAAGCATGCGTTGCATAAAATATGCTAACCTCATACTGGCAGGTGAATCAAATCGCTCTACGATAAAATGCAACAGGTCCCCACCCTTTATGGCCTTAAGGTTCAGCAGGTCTTCCAGGTCCTTCACATTAGCATCGGGAATGTCCATGGCTCCCCTAAATACCACTATACTGTTGCCGGGAATGCCTATTGAATATGCCCATAACGAGTCTATCTGTGACCCATCATAGTCAAGCATTTCCGATAATATCTTAACTGTAAATAAATTAATTTCCATGAAAACTGTTTATTCAGGTTTTTTACCCAATATTATTTCAATGGCTGACACATTAGATTCACCACGTTCGGATGTCACTTTTTCGGTAGAGATGATAATATTTTTTACTTCCATGTCAGTCAAAAATCTGTTCCTTGCGACTTCAGCAACATCGACTGCTCTGGATATTGCTCTTCCCCGTGCCTTAATGGTCACAATGTCGGCGCCGCCGTTGTATTGGGTTACCACTGCGAGTACATAGTTCATCACTGGTTTGTTCCCGACAAATACTACATCGTCATTTTCCAATTCGTCACCTCACTGGAATCAAAGTGGACATTATACGTTAAAACTATGTTACATATAACTTTCTCTTAACGTTTTTGAGTAAACTGTAACGCAGAACTCAGTCTGCCAGAATCCTTGCATCCACCGCAAATGCCCCGCTGGGATATACCACCAGCGGATTAATGTCAAGTTCAACGATACCAGGATATTTCTCAAGCATCCGGGACAGTCCTATAATCACATCTATGATTGCCTCCATATCTACTGCTGTCCTTCCCCTGGCTCCCCTCAGAATGGGACTCCCCTTTATCTCAAGTATCATCTGCCGTGCCATCTCCCTGTCCACGGGTGTCACCCTGAAGGATACATCCCTGCATATCTCCACAAATATGCCACCCAGACCGAACATTATCACATGACCGAACTGAGGGTCACGTTTTGCACCGACAATTACTTCCAGACCTGGTTCAGCCATCTTCTGGAGCACCACACCCTCAATGCTGGCATCAGGGACCTGAGACTTCACACGCTTCATCATTGAGTGGAATGCCTCATCCACTTCCACATCTGAACCCAAATCTAGAACCACACCTCCAACATCGCTTTTATGACTGATATCAGGAGACAATATCTTCATGACAACAGGATAACCCAGCACTTTCGCTGCATTCACCGCTTCTGCGGCCGTTGATGCCTGACTCATAGGAAGTACCGATATATTAGCATTCCTGAGCCGTTCCCACACCTCCGCTTCCATCAGACTCCCTCCTTCACGTTCTCAATGAAACCATGATGCTGAACCAACGATGCCAGTGCCTTTACCGCCCTCTCAGGTACCGGATAATTGGGAAGTCCTCCCTCTTTCAGGATATCCACACCTTTTTCAGTACCTGCTCCGCCCATCCAGCATGCTATTACAGGTTTGGTGCAATTGCCCCTGTGAATATCTACTATGGCCCTGGCAGGGATACTGGCATCCCACATTACCGTGTGCACATATATCACAATCATGGCATCGATGTTCGGGTCAAGCAGCATCTGACTCACTATACCATTGTACACATCATACGCGGCCAGTCCGGCCGTATCCACTGGATTTCGGGCAGAGGCAAACCCAGAGACCAGTTTTTTTATCCTCTCCCTGGTATCAGACTCCAGTCCAGGTATGTCAAGTCCCATCCTCTCGCATGCATCTGATGCAATGATACTGGCACCGCCGCCATTTGAGATTATCCCAACACGTTTCCCTTTGGGTGCAGGCTGGACCGACAAGGCAAGGGCCGAATCGAACAGGTCGTCAATATCTTCCACTCTTATAATACCGGCCTGTTTAAATGCGGCACTGTACACCTCATCTGACCCTGCAAGACTGCCTGTATGGGAGAAAACCGCTTTAGAACCGCTTTCTGTACGCCCGGCCTTCACCGCCAGTATGGGTTTGGATATCCTTTTAGCCACATTCATGAACTCCCGGCCCCGGTTGACGCCCTCCACATACATGGCTATCACATTTGTGTCAGGGTCCTCATCCAGGTATTCCAGCAGGTCAACATCATCAATGTTGGCCTTATTGCCTGTACTTACCACAATGTGTAAACCCAGCCCCATTTCCATGGTCCAGTCGGCCAGTGCCAACCCAAGGGTGCCACTCTGCGTGATGAACGAAATGCCGCCCGGGTCTGGTAGTCTTGAAATGATACTGGCATTCATACCAATTTTTGAATTAACTACACCCAGGGTATTGGGTCCTATGAGCCGCATGCCGTAATGCTTAACTATTTCAATTAACTTTTCCTCAAGTTGCCGTCCCTCATCCCCAGTCTCACTAAAGCCAGCAGTGATCATTATTATTCCTTTTATCCCTTTCTTTCCACACTCCTCAGTAACCGCAAAGACCAGAGAACTGGGTACAGATATCACTGCAAGGTCCACCTTTCCAGGTATGTCCAGCACGGAAGGATAGCATGTCTGACCCAGGATTTCATTTTTCCGAGGGTTCACCGGGTACACCTCGCCTTCAAATCC
>JAUWTY010000177.1 GCA_030614485.1 Methanosarcinales archaeon
CGACGATGCCACTGTTGTTTTCACAGTCGAAAAGTCATGGATCACTGATAACAATATCGATGAGACCACAATTTCACTCAATCGTTACAGTGATAATAACTGGGACAAGCTGGTGACAAGAAAGGTTACTGAAGATTCCAATAGCCTGTACTTTGAAGCTGAAACATCAGGATTCTCGCCATTTGCTGTAACAGGCAAGACTATAGGAGAACCGGGAGGAGAAGGCATTATTGAGCCAACAGTAACCGCAGACAAAACCCCAACACCAACTGAAACGAAGGGAATTCCTGGATTGAGTCTATTTGCAGGGTTGTCAATCTTGTTGATGGCAGTGCAATTATTGCGTCGAAAGAACTAAATAGGGCTGCACCAGCCTTATTTTTTTTAACTTATTGGATGTATGCCATCTATATCTACTATAACCCATTCTTCCTCTATAGTAGGATTTGAATTATGCCAGATTATGACATTATTTCGATTGATATCGGCGTAATTAATCCGGTCATTAAAATAATATCTTACCACCCAGTGTAGTCTGTCATTTATTAAAGTCACACCAACGACCTGTGCAGAAATTCCTTTTGCTTCCAGTATTGAAGCAAATGCCAGTGAAAAATCCTCACAATCACCTATGGAACCATGTGCCAAATAATAATCTGGGTTCTGCCACATATCACCATCAGGAGGATTACTAAATAGCTCGTTATCTGATTCGTATTTAAATTCCACTGCACTTAGATTATGCTTCCATAATAATGCGCCATCCGTTAGAACTGTATTCTCTGCATACCATTTTACCACTTCATTTTCAGGCATTATATATGATGAAGCATCTTCTGGATACAAAATATGATTTGTCCAGTTCAATCTTCCCATAGGATTTAAAGCTGTATCGAATTTTGGTATGTCTATATTTTCAGATGCATAATTGTTTGTTCCTGAAAAATCATTTACTATTCCCGAGATTTTTGGGTAATATTCAATTATTCCAGCAGAACCTCCTGTTGAATCCAAATAGAAATTACTATCAGGAATGTATGGTTGAGTAATGATCACTAAAATGATAATTTCAATTAGAGCAATATAATGTATTGAAACCCATTTCTCAAGGCATGCCGTTTTTAAGCGTTTTAAAGTCATTTTTCGACCCATCATTATGATGATTATGATGGGTACCGGTTGTTAATTGGTTTTAAAATATATAACATTTCCCACTACAAAACCGCCATAAAAATAAAGTGAATGTTGATGACTTTTGTGTGCAGTGTACGAAGTTGCAACTTCAAATATGCTTAAATTGTCATGATGCCCATTGTTCTCCCATTAACAACAGCTATAGCAACATTTTAGTAATAAGTGGGGAAAAAAGCCGTAGCTGTATATGGCATTAATAAAAGACAAGCCAAAGATTAAATGAATACCCTAATAATACCATAAGTATGCCATTTCACTCAAAGTTTTTTCCTCCCCCACACAATAGCCACCAGCCCGAACATATCCAGCTGTACATTAAATCCATCAGCCACTCTGAAAGCATCCTTCAACTGTGATATATTCACATAGCTTGCAGTCCGCATCTCAACAAAAGTATGGAATATTTCCAGCAGAATCTTCTTTGAAAACCTGGTCTGCTGCACCACGTCCATCACAGCAATCTCACCGCCCGGTCCCAATACTCTGAACATTTCACTCAATACTTCACCGGGCCTGCCCACCTCATGCATAGCAAAACTTGAAACTGCACCATGGAACACCCCATCCTTGAATGGCAGCCTGTGTGCATCAGCCAGCACAAAATCCCCTTTCGCTTTGGCCCTGGCCCGTTTTAACATATGCACTGAAATATCGGTGCATACCAGATCGACAGCCCCCATCTTCTCAGCCAGGTACCCGGTGCCGGATGCCATATCTAATACGCGCCTGCCTTTCTTGATCTCAATCTTACCAAGTAACTGCTGCCTCAACTGCTCATACTGGCCAAACATGGCCATTCTTGCACCAAAATCATAAACCGGCGCAAGAAATTTGAAAAACCCGTGACTTGTTACATCAGTCATATCTTCATCCTATATAGATTATTATACTGCATAAATATAAATACATTTCATACAGTAGGTACGTCGGGTACTTGAAATGAAAAAAGGCAAAAAGATGTATTACCTTATTCTCCTGGGTCTAGTTTTCCTGCTGGGAGGCATAGTGATTAATATTGAAACAGGTGAAACATCACCATACATTTATTTCGGCATCGGAACACTGGTCGCCACCGCCATTTACTACGGTATTGTAGAAAAGCGCCCCCAGATTGCAGCATTCATCATCGGCTTAATCGTAATGCATTCCGGTATCCTGCTCATAATAAAGGGTGAGTTGACATACCCTATAGAATTCGGGATGGTCACCTTCATAAGTGGCATCCTGGTATTGCTCAATTCAGGTTTCTCAGAATATATGCGGGACCGCAAAAAGAACAGCTAAATTCATTTGATGTGCTGGTCATCCCGCATGACCTTTAACAGTTCCAGCACTGAATACCCGGCCCTGGTTATTCCCATACTGCGTCGATCAGTATCAGTACCTGCCAGATACAGGTTTTTTATAGGTGTCCTGGGCTGTGCAAAATAACCATTGATGGTTACTGCCGCCTTCTCTGGTATGGTGGTCTGGAA
>JAUWTY010000112.1 GCA_030614485.1 Methanosarcinales archaeon
ATCGGTAATTGAAGGCTTGATTTCATCATCATCAATGTTTGCACTTGTGTGAGGTTGTTCGGCATAGCACCGTTCCACGCTTTCCATTATAGCAGATATCCTGGCCTGGGTCTGGTCAGAACCTTTACCGCTGTAAATTGAAATTGCACCATCGGCAGCACTGGGCCTGATGGCAGAGAACACATGAATGCCCACACGGTCCAGATCTGTAATATCAGCTATACGTGTAACTCCCACCTTATCCAGTATGCCGATGATGTTTTTGAGGGTCTCCTCAGCACCAAATACCCTCTGGGTGCCGTTGGCATATTTTACTTCAGGGTCGATTATAATCTTCATGTTCAATCTTGCGCTTTCGTTTGTAACGGTTATATATCTTGCGATGAATATGGTCGGTCACATATGAATCATACATACAATTTTGGGCATTTCATACCCATCTCAACAGTGGACTGGCATGGCAGGAGCGCCTCAGTGCTATTTTCCAGAGGTTGCCAGTTCGATTGTCCCTACTGCCAGAACCATGCATATCTTACAGGCAGGGATGACAGGACAATTGAAGAAATACACTCCATGATAGCCAAAGTATTGCCCTATATAAGTGCGCTTGTGTTCAGTGGCGGTGAGCCCACCCTTCAGTCAGATGCGCTGATAGACCTTGCGAGGTATGCAAAGTCAAAGTCACTGGATGTTGGTCTTGAGACAAACGGGCTTGCTTTTGATGTAATACGCAAAATGGTGGATGAGGGGTTATTGGATAAGGTATTCCTTGACATCAAGGCACCACTGGATGAACCGGTTCAGTATGCAAAGGTAGCGGGGACGAATGAGGAAACCGGCGCACGGGCAGTCAGGGGTGCGGCAGCGACACTGAAAATGTGCCTGGATGAAGATATCGAGATTGAGGTAAGAACTACTGTTTTTAAAGGACTGGTCGAACCAGAGCATGTTTTAAAAATTATGAGTTATCTTGACACTAACACTTCTGGTAACCTGACATACGCTATCCAGCAGGGTATACCCGAGAATACCCGTAACCTGAAGGATACTGAAATCTTTTGGAGGGATGAGGTGCTTGAGATGGCCAGGGCATTGAAACCAGTGTGCTTAAAGCATATCAGGATACGTACAAGAGAACAGGGAGATGAGTTGATACTGTGAAGATCATTGCCTTTGTGGGCATGCCGGCATCTGGTAAGGGTGAGGCTGCTGAGGTGGCAAGTGATATGGGGTATCCTGTGGTGAATATGGGCAATGTTATCAGGGAAGAAGTAGAGCGCCTGGGTCTTGAGCCCACGGACGAGAACCTTGGCGGCACCGGCACCAGGCTGCGACAGGAGGAAGGGTTATCGGCTATTGCCAGTCGGTGTGTTCCAAAACTGCGGGCGTTTGACACAGATATTGCTGTTGTGGATGGGGTGAGGAACATAGAGGAGGTACACCTGTTCAAGGAAGAGTTTAGGGATGACTTTCTGCTGATAAATATCGACTCATCCACAAAGAGCAGACTTCAGCGGATACAGATGCGTGGCAGGTCAGACGACAGACTGATGAATGCAGAAGCACTTCATATCAGGGATGAACGTGAACTGGGTTGGGGTATGGGTGAATCTATCAAAAATGCCGACATGACTATTGATAATAATGGTTCACTTGAAGAGTTCAGGGACAAGATAAGTAAGGTCATTGGTGAAAGCTGATGATTGAAGTAGAGGTTTCGGCGCAGGTTAATCCCACTGAGGATTATGCAAGGGTTCGTGCGGCTATTGAGAACATCTTCCCGGGACTGGAATATCAATTTGAGGAAAGAGATGGGATGACTCCCAGGCTTGTGGGCAAGGGGGACAAGAATTGTTTGAATATGTTGCATGAACTGTTACGAAGCCGTATGATACTGGATACGGCACGCACTAATCTGCATATTGAAGGCGGGATTGTGACATTCAGATTGAATAAACAGGCAGCAACTGTCGGCATGGTGAGCTTTCCGGCAGATGATGAACCTTTAGGCAGTATATGGGTGGAGATAAGAACGGAAGATGAAGGCGCTTCAGAAAGGGTCGTGGATTGGCTGGCCCCGCCTACTGAACACGGACATCCTTTGTACGAGATTGAACTGTAGACATCACATTTATATAATGATAGACCTACTAAGGTACTCATCACGATATAGAGTATTTCATCTAAGTTTGGTGAAAATCACAATAAATTAAATTAATATTATAATCGGAGGAACAAGTTTGGCAAAGAGAAGTCCAAGAAAGGTAGACGGCTGGAAATCCAAGCAATGGTACAGTATTGTCACGCCTGAAATGATGGGGCAGCAGGATATCGGCGAGACACCCGCCAGCGACCCGAAATTGTTAATGGGTCGGGTTATTGAGATTACACTTGGAGATGTCACAAATGATATGTCCAAACAGAATATTAAGATGTCTTTAATGATAGACCAGGTAGGCGGAGATTCTGCCTATACCAAGTTCATGGGGCATGAACTTACCAGGGATTATCTCAGGTCACTGGTGAAACGTCAGACATCAATGATAACTTCATACATGGATGTAATGACGAAGGACGGTTACAAGGTCAGGGTAAAACCTACGTGTTTCACAATCAAAAGAGCAAAGTCCAGCCAGATAAAGGCAATTCGCCAGATTATGACCACAATCGTCAGGAGAAAAGCACAGAAGTTAGATTTCAATACTTTTATACAGGATGCTGTCCTGGGCAAACTTTCTGCCCAGATATACAGGGATGTAAAGGGTGTGTATCCTCTGAGACGGGTCGAAATACTGAAAACCCATGTGCTGAGTGAACCTGCAGGAATGCCTAAACCTGTAATACCTGAACCAATCAATGATGAACCTGTTGTAGTAAATACAGATTCTGAAGTGAGTGCTGAACCTGTAGTAAATGCTGATTCTGAAGTGAATGCCGAGGCAACCTGAGCCTGGCATTTTTTTTTTGTTTTCTCTTTTTGTATAGCTGCCCAACTCTAAAATGATTGGGCTTTCGAAGAGATTCATGAACTTAAACAAGATAACAACGTACTCCAATTTTCAACGGGAATCTTCAACTTAACTCCAACCCTTGCTTCATTACACAAGAAACACTCAAATACTCCATCACCTCATTAAAACAATAGGCAACCATTATGGACAAGTTTGACATTTCACAATTCAAGGATTATCTGTTGGGGCAGGCAGATGCTTCCGGCATTGGATTCATTTTACTTGCAGTAGCAGACTTTGGAGGCTTTTATTGCAGGGACTATTATTACCATACCGATAACTATTGATACTTTTATCTGGGTTCAGACATCCTTACTGCTGTCCTGATCCTTACAGGAATGATGGGGCTGCAAGATATACATTTTTCATGTAACCTGAATGGTCGGCACGGGCAAATAAATTTTCTAAATATTATTACTTACGAACAGACATACTTCTGGTTTAGAATTCCTGGCAGGCCATAGCAACAACCATTGACATGAAAATCTTCAGGATAATATTCAAGATACTGTCATTGATTTTCGTGATATATTATGGTTTGGTAATAAAAAAATCACAACAGTTAAGGTGCACAAAATCATGATGAAAATAACGAGTTTTTTAACTTTGGAGAATGAATAAAATGGATGAGAAAATATATTCGGAACAGCCGTGTGGATTTTGTAAAGTTTTAGGTGAAGTTGAGTTAGAAGAATGTCCTGCATGTGGTGGAAAAACAACATTTATGGTACAAGAACCACCAAAAGTTTGCCAGTTTTGTAAAGGAAATGGTTATGTGAACCCAGGCCAACCTTGCCGAATTTGCAAAGGATCCGGCTGGCTGGGAATAAAGAGAAACTAGTTTTAGTGGAATAACTTATTCAGGTTTGGCATTCTGATTTTAGTAGAATGTCGAATCTGTTTTACAGTAATTTAATACCATATTCATTTTTCTGACTGTTCAGTACTTCCGATTATATGTAGTTCCGAGTAAAAACAATTTCCGTAATCTTTTCAGCGACTCCAATCAATCAAATTCACGCACCACATTTATAAAAAATGTTACTTGTTGTAGTATTCAAACCTTGATGTCCTCCATTAACACCGCGATTCCAGCACATTTTTCTATAGCTCCCGCTAACTATATCCACTATTTTACCCTGAACCGAATTAAAGTCGAGCATGTTGCTGAACTTTAATGTTCAGTAAACGAAGAATGGAATTAATTGGTTTGGGAATAATTAGTAAAGCACTCCGCTATTGTGATGTTATTTTGGAACGCATAGGTCATCCAACAGTTTATTGACATAATAGACATAACCGGATCGTTCCACAGTAATCTTTTTATTGACATGGATACTCTTCTGGTAGTATTGATTCAGAATATTAGTATTTAGATTAGTTATAATCGAATATAACCAACATTCTATATAGGTGAAATAAATTGCGCAAGAAACTGACAGTAATACCTGAAAGATGTTCCGGCTGCAGGGTATGCGAACTGGTCTGTTCCATATCCCATGCCGGTGTCAATAATCCCAAAAAAGCCA
>JAUWTY010000161.1 GCA_030614485.1 Methanosarcinales archaeon
TGATTGTCCTGTTTGATAAAGACACCAATTCCATCAAAACCTCCCAGCAGATAATTCATCTTTGCTTCTTTCCATGGCTTATCTCCATATGGAGTGTTCATTTCCAGATTACTGAAGTCACCTCCATAATATTTGTCATAAACCGCTGGCATTGTGTCGTAGTGACAATCAGCACAAGTTTCACCTCTTTGGGGGGGGGGGGGGGGGGCATCTGGGCGGTTGCGGGCGTCGAGTGCATCTTCTAATATTTTCACTTTGTTTGGTTTGTAGTATCCTCGCCATTCAGGTACCATACGAGAACTATCTTCATATTCTTGTGCGAATACCTCGAATGATGCAGTGGCATTTGTCATATCTCCTTGTTGGAGATTTGCAGTAATTCCTACCATTGATTCCCCCAATTCATACATCTCGTAAAGATATTCTGGATAATCTTCATAATATATGTCTAATGATTTCGGAAGACCATCATTTTCCGATTTGTTAGTACCAGCTGAAGCCATCCATAATGCTGTACTGCCTAATAGCAAAGATAAAATTATTGCTATTGCTACTTTATTGCTCATGTAATAAACCTCCTGACAACTTATTGATTATTTTACTAACCTTAAAGTCCCATAGTTATTCGGCGAACACTCATATAAATTATTCTATCCAATATTTTAAAAGTATATAATTTTTAATATATTGTTTAATCTGTACAAAGGAATGATATTTTATCGATATATCGAATTATGGCAAAAATGGCCTGCTGGTCAGGGCGGTGAAAATGGGGTCAATGTCCAGGAATGGGGGGCTGGACGCTCTTGAGAATCAGGCGGATTTTTTAAACATTATGAACACAACCGTGAAATGAAAACCGCCGCCAAACTTTATATTGAATGATTGTGGTGAGCGATTCCACACCCCTTCCCCATCTTTTCCTCACTTTTAACTCCCCCGGCGGCAGCATCTTAGCAATCTTATCAGCCGATGCAATCGACTTCACGAGCCAACACCCCATGGCATCGTATTGCGGACTTATTTTATCTCAATCGTTATAACCTGCAGCTCTGATGCGGTTGGGTGTGCCGTCGCAACGTTTGACTTTACACGTTGCTGTCGCCAGAAAATAATAAAATGTCTCTTAACTATACACACTTGACCACGTTCAACTTGAGACTACTTTCAGGGCAAAGTCATTTTTTGCATCAAGAAAACCATTCCCTTTGGCAACTAATTTTAAGTATCCTTCGCCGCTTACGCTAATAGCAGCTGTATCCAGACTGAGCACTGTGCGCCCATCAACACCTGTTATCCCGGCAGAAGATGTGTGAAGCCCGTAGATTATTACTGTAGCATCTTCCACTGCCTGGCCGTCCACATCAATGACCTGTACAGTTATATTCTTGACACCGCTGTTGGTGTGCAACACGCTGCTCGTAGTACTGTTATCAATCCCGATAATATCAGCATGCATGCTTTTAGGAACTAATTCCACATCGCCTATAAACATGATCATTGCACCAAGTCCAGCCATTCCGACAATGGTCAGGACCACCATGCGCATGGGCAGGCCCGTAGTTGCAGACTCGTCTCGAAGCATACTCAGGTTATGAGGATTGCGGACTCGTCCGTATAATCATAAAAACCATTGGCTTTAGCTATCAGTTTGAGGTCAATGGAGTCCTGGTTGAGCCTGATAAACACATCAGAAACTGTAACTGTCGCCTGTCCACTGGCATCGGTCTTGGCAGAACCCTGACCGCCGCCGCCTGATATTATTACACTGGCTCCTTCCACCGGATTGTTATCACGGTCATATAATGTCAGACCAATATCTACATCAGTGGGCACACCGTTTGCAATGTTCCCTGTTACACCGGAATTACCATCCACCGAATCCACTTCGACAACAAGATTTTTCTTTGACTCAGGGATGATGGCCAGCAATGCTGCCAATGCAACCATACCAACCACAAGCATTACTACAATATTGATAGGTAATTCCATACCAGTATCGTCTCTTATAAAATATCTGTTAGATTTTGCCATTTTCGTACCCGCATCTGCGACATCAGTGACATATTTAAAGTTTGCGAATTGTTTCACACAATTGCTGTAAAAAGTGCCCGGCTAACAACAACAGAAATGGTAAAAACCATAATGGAAACAGGCAGTATCTGTCCCAGGTCATACATGAACTGTGCCTTATCCCCACCGTATTCAATACCGCCGGCAAACCGTACCAGAATAATGACCAGCACTATCATGTAGAAACCCACAGCAAGTATGAAAATGTTTGGCGGTATGCTCTGTTCCATGCCACCGCCCACATCAGACATTATGGAAGTAACACCCATACCTTCCGGCAGCCTGCTGGCTTCAAGGGAAATGTTTTGCAGTATCTTCTGGATGACCTCTGAAAGTGCAAGAGTGACGCCGGCGATAAGCGGTGCAAATATGGTTGCAGTGGACTTCATGGTTGAGGTCACGTCATATAGTGAGCCCTTTATATTCTCCTCTACTTCCTCCAGCTCCTTTAGATGGTCTGCCAGTTTCACGATAGCTACACCTGCTGCCTGGTGACTTTTGTAAACACTCTGTGTGAACAAACGCATAGTAGTATGTACCCGCTCTGAATAGATGTTCCTGAAAGCTCCATACTCGCTATCAAATATGGCGCCTACCAGTGTTGTCCTGAGCAGTGACAGGTTATTTGCCACATCCTGGAATGCATCTCCGATACGTGTACCTTTCATAGTCTGAGCGGTCTGCATGAAAGCCCATTCAGGAGAGCGTCCGTCACTGATACGGCGGCCCAGAACGAACAATGCATCAGCGAACTGGTATTCAATCTCCTTAATATCATCCCTGATGTTCTTGTACGGAGTATAGACCCCGATGGCGTATATGGTGATAAACGCCGTGGCACCCCATATCAATGTGAAAGAAGGTGGGATGTAGCCGGTCATGGCACCGGTACTCACAAGCCCGAAGGGATTGCCGTATGCCAGCCAAAGGTACCCCGATGCCCCAATAATGACTGCTGTGACCAACGCAATTATCAATGTCACACGCTTCGTGCGTTTGATGTTCACCAGGCGCGGGTGGGAGTCACGGATAT
>JAUWTY010000067.1 GCA_030614485.1 Methanosarcinales archaeon
AGTACATTATCGTATTCGGATTCATTTTTGAGCCGCCTGCCCGGTCGTATCAGCACGGTCCCAGTCAGCTCCAGCCTCTCAAGGCGGCTGCCCCAGCGCATGACCTCAGGCCGGTAGGTAGATTCAGGACCGCAATAGAAGAAAGTGGATTTTGTACTAGGGTCGAACTGCTCAATCCAATCGGCATGGGTCACTGCCCGCTTTAGGCCGTCAAGCATCCTGGGATGGGTGCGGGCCCGCCTCTCCACCAGTTCCCACAAATTACCGTCATGGATAGCCTGTTTTACCAGCCTCATCTCTGCGAAAGTGGCATACAGGTTGTGCCTGGCCAGCAGTTCGGTCTTATCAGGACTTGCCACAATCCCGGCAGCAGTATGGCTGCTGCAAATTGGGCATGAACAGGGCAGATATTTCAGGTCCTGGATATGGTATGTACCCTCAGCAGTCAGGTAGCGGTCGTCTTTGGCATACAGTGCATAGGCAGCCGAATCAAACAGGTCGCAGCCCAGCGCCGCAGCCAGCGCGAACACCATCGGGTGGCCGGCGCCGAAGAGGTGAACCGGAACCGATGACGGTAGCCCCTTCTTTGCACTTACGATGACATCCACCAGTTCAGCATAGCGGTAGGATTCCATCAGTGGCACCACTGCCCCGATAGGATAAACATCGAATCCTGCATTTCCCAGTTCCCTGCCTGCATGTTCCCTTAAATCTGTATGAATACCGCCCTGTACAGGTGCTGCCAGCAGCATCCCTGAATCCTTATTAAGTTCCAGGGCCTCCATGAGCCTCTCATTGGTGACTGCCAGTTCCTGCGCGGCCAGGGTATGGTCCGCAGCCGGTGATGTGGGTATGTCCAGCGGTACCCCGATATCAGTACCGATGGCATGCTGGAAACCGATTATCTCGGCATTGTCCACCTCTACCTCGCCGTAGACGCTTAACTGGAACGAGCCGCTGTCTGTCATTACAGGACCGTCAAATCCAAGCAGGGCATGTACACCTTCTTCTATGGCACGCTGCTTTAATTCGGGTTTACGGTAGATGATATAAGAATTGGTAATAAGTATCCGGGCGCCAAAATCCTGCATCTCTTTTGCTGGTATGGTCTGGATATTGGGGTTGATGACCGGCATGATGGTAGGTGTTTCCACAACACCGTGAGGTGTGGTCAGGCGACCAATCCTGCCTGCTGAGTCCCTGTGTGATATCTCAAAAATGTTTGGCATGTTCGTTCCCTGAATATAATTTAATGTAATGTATTGTGACGAATTGTAACGTATTATAACTTAAAGTAATTTAACGCAAAGTAATGTTCACTGCTTCAGCAGGTCGGATGCAGAAACCAGCGGCACCAGTTTTACATCCAGTGTGCTAAGACCGTTTTGGGCACCTTCATCCCTGTCCACTACAGTAATTACAGTATCCACAACTGCCCCTTCATCCCTCAATGATTTAATGGCCTCTATCACAGAACCGCCCGTGGTTGTGACGTCTTCCACCATGAGCAGGCTTCGCCCCTCTATATCACCAATGAACCGCCCTCCTGTACCGTAATCTTTCAGGGATTTGCGTACAATCACCAGGGGTAGGCCCGATGCCAGGGATACAGCCGTAGCCAGTGGTATCCCGCCAATAGCGACTCCGCCTATGGCCTCAACGCAAATATTTTGCTCTTTGATAATTGTCACTATCCTCCTTGCTATCAACTTGAGGGTGCCGGGGTCTGAAGTGGCTTTCTTGATGTCGATATAATATGTACTTTTCCTTCCTGAAGCAAGAGTGAAATCACCAAATTTCACGGCTTTGCAGTCCTTTAATGCCTGAATCAGTTCCTTATCCATACTATTCACTACCAGGGTTCTTTCTTGACCTTTATAAGATATCCAAACACGTTCGCCATCAGGTGCAGTAGGGGTGTTATCAACAGTACAGTTACTATTATCCAGAAATTGAAATAGGTTTTGAACCAGACCGATGCAAATATGAAAGTGAGTACCCAGGCACCAAGTACAAAATCCAGCTGGTCTGCAACCGGGAACATAGCACCCCGCTTAAGGTTCAGCCGCCGTTTGACAAAACTCTCGGCACTATCACCCAAAAGCGCGCCCAGTGCCATTAGCCCCACCACCAGTATCGTGCTGATGGAATAAGCAGCAAGGGTCGATTGGAAGATGGGAAAACCAGTGAGTACACCACTAGCTGCAAGACGAGGTGCAAGTCCTATTTGGATTAGCCCTATCACCAGACCACACATCGTCCCGGCAACCAGTCCCCTGATGGTCTTACCGTCCCCAAGTATGCGCCGCCCATCTTTGAAATTCTTGCCCAGGTCTATAGGCATACCTCCACCGAACACAGCAGCCATTGGATTTGCAACATATGCCGGCAGCATGAGCCAAACAGATGCAGCTATAATGTCAATTAAGGTCATGCTGCCTAGTTAGTCGGCTCCGATGTTAAAAGTATTGAAATCAGACCGTGAACGGGATACGTTTGATACTGCCAGAGTTCTGGTTCTTGAACTCAACGCCACCCGGTACACCCAATATCTCCACACCGCTGAACTCGTCCACACCGCACAGCACATCCTGCTCAGGATGAGTACCCGGAGTTATATCGCAGCTTATGCGGGTACGCGGACCAACAGATACCACTATCTTAAGTCGTTTTGATGCAGGATGGTGTTTTGGGAGTACGATTAATGGCGTACCCACTTCCCGAATCATATAAAGTACGCATTTAACGCCGTCAAGTGTGGTCTTTTCGGTATCAAATCCTGAGGAAACCAGCAGGTCGTCAGGTTCTAATCCCAGGACAATCTCTTCTTCTTCAGTCTCAAGAAAAAACAAGTTATTTGTTCCGGCCTTGACAATACCGATAACCCCACTATTGCCGTGAAGCATCAGCATCTCGTCATCATTTAAGGGTATCATAGGTAAAAAGATTATAATCGAACTTCATGCCAATTCCACGTTATTGGACTGGCATGTGGGACAGATAATTTTCTTTCCCATACCCTGGAACTCGTTTCCGCAATCCTTGCATTTATAGCTCTTCGTATTCAAGGAATCTGCCACATCTACACCGAATGCATCGCCTACACTACACATTAATATTTCACCTCCAAGGGAATATAATGAATATACATGTTCCATTGAGAAGATATTATATTAATTTTTCTGAGGAGGCTTTGCACAGTGTTTGCACAACCATACAAAATGTTATATAGATAAAATGTTATTACCAATGCAAATAAACAATGTGATACCATGAAAAACCTGTTCATCATAACATCACTGTTACTGGCGGCAGCACTTCTCAGCAGTGGCTGTACTGACCAGGACACGGCTCCAAGGGCCGAATTATTAACAGTAAATTCTTTTGAAGAAATTAATGCGATGCTTGAGAAAGGGCCGGTTTTCATTGAGATAGGGGCTGACAGGTGTCCCGGATGTGTTGAGCAAAAACCTATTGTCGAAGAACTTGCAGCAGAATACGGGAACCAAGTGGCTTTCGTATACATAAATACTGACAAACAGCCTCAACTTTCAAATTATTTCAATGTGTACTATATTCCCGACATGACCATGATAGTCAGTTCAGACAATGATAAATTCACCTACCTGACAAGATGGGGAACTCTCACGAATGACCGCCAGGAAGCCATGATGGTTGGTCCGACATCCAAAAATGTACTTGAAGTCACCATCCAGGATGCGCTCAGGTTACGAGGAACAAATACATAACTCTGTTTAAAAATCTTATGCTTAACACTATCAGTGTAATCACAATGAAGTGGATTATAAATTTATTCCTGTCAGTCATTGTCATGCATGAAAAGATGATTGAAGAAATAATCCTGCAGGAAAATAACGAATGACATTACTTTTTCAGCTCGAAACTGCACTGTCTTCAGTAGATTTACCCCTACCACTCCTGGCATTACTGGCCGGTATAATCAGTATTCTTTCCCCTTGCATCCTGCCCCTTTTGCCGGCAATACTGGCATATTCCACAGGTAAGGGTAAGTTTCGGCCACTTGCCATCGTGGCAGGTCTTATGCTCACATTTACGCTGATGGGAATGGCTATGGCAGCCTTTTCAGACTTCCTCGGTCAGTACCAGCATTACATCAGGATACTGGCTGAGATTGTTATAATCTCACTGGGTATTACCATGCTTATGGAATTAAATCTGAGCATATTCAACCGTATTCCGGGTTATTTTAATATCAACACAGACAATGAAGGTGTTGCTGGTGGTTTTATCCTGGGGTTATCGCTGGGTGTTGTATGGATTCCCTGCACCGGCCCAATTCTTGCTGCAATACTTATGGGCGTACTCTTGAAAGGAGGAATAATGTATGGCGGGTTCCTGCTTTTCGTATATTCACTGGGATTGGGGATCCCGATGCTGTTGATTGCTTATTTTGTTAATATTTCAGGCAGCAGGCTCTATACCATAGCACGATATGACGTGATGCTCAAAAGAGGAGCTGGTGCCGTATTGATTATTCTCGGACTTTGGATGATATACTATTATCATATCAGGTTCTTCTTAATAGAGTAAATATTACCATAACTAATATATATATTATTAAATAACTATAATAATCTGGTTGGAATACCAAAGGAAGCTTAATCAATGAAAATAATAAACCCGGTTTTATCCATTATTGTATCGTCTATCCTGATATTGATGCTTTTAATATCTCCTGTATATGCTTATGCAGAATATGCTTCAGATGGTGATGGAGGCGAGAGTATTATGGGTGGTGCTGTTACTTTGTATGGTGCAGATGTAATTATGTTACAACATCTAATCGAGGTAGACCAAATATCAAATCCAGGCTATCTTAAGGTTGGTGAAACCCTCGTATTGAAGAATATTGGAACTGGCAACTACAGTGGACCATTATATGCATGGTTACCGGACGGTGCTTTCAATGTCGGATTGGCAAAACTTGAGATGACTTCAGGCGGCCAGATTCGCCCATTGGACGTTTTCATAGTTAATGATAACGTCATCGGATGGAACGACACAATTCTGGCAGGATCTGTTATGACTCCCATGTACCGATTGCAATACATGGTACCGGCAGAACCCGCTGGTAAAATGACCGAATCTGTGACCTTTACAAAGAAATTGAAATATCCTACCAATGTGAACTACGATTATATCCCTTCAACTGGCATGCCAGTACTGGTTGTAAAACTGGTCAAATCAGATGATATGACAACCAGTATTGTCAATGAGGATGGTAGCAAAATCGAGGCTGATTTTATAGATGTAATAGAAGGTTCAAAGACATACAGTTGGATGCAGCCTCAATTTGTAGAGGTATCTTTTGTACTGAATCGTTCAAGCATTGACCAGTCCGATGTTTCTTTATATTTACTCTTATTGTTGGTTATTATCCTGGTAATAGGGATTCCTATCCTGAGAGGAAAAACTCCTTCTGTCAAGGGCTTAGAAGAAAAAACGAGTAAGTTAGGGCCAACGGAAGAGGATGAAGATATATATTTGGAGCAGGAAGATGAGGAATATGATGAAGAGTTCGACGAAGATGTTGAAACAGGCGAAGACGTTGAGGAAAGTGTGTCTGCTGCTTCTGTGCTCAATACGAAAGATTTAGAAAGTTTCGATATAGATGAACTCAAATCAACTAAAAAAGCCCTGTTAAAGGTACTCACTGAACTGGATGGGGACTACGCTGATGGTGCCCTGTCAGAAGAAGAGTACAATTCCATCAGGGGCAAATACAAGCAGAAGGTCATAGGAATTATGAAGCAGATCGATGTCCTTGAAGAGAAAAACAAATAGATAATAGTTGGTGTTCCTCTTCAATAATGTAGGGGTAGATTCGGCCCCTCTTTTTTTTATTTATCCTAATCGTTATACCCCGCAGCTCTGCTGCGATTGGGTGTGCCGTCGCAACGTTTGACTCTATTGATGAACATTTTGATTTATTTAGAGACATCAGGCGGATTTTTAGAAGTTTTTAATGCTGCTGTGCTGATTCAAATTTCAGCACATACGGCACAACCCCTTTACATGCCGGTTTATCATACTCACCTTTCCGATCTGTTTTAAAGACGATCTCACCGCGGTCACCTATAGTTCTAAATTACACCTGCGGAGTAGTATATTTTCATCAGCGAAACTTTAATAACAAATGAGTTACTAATAATTTTGTTAGATTAATCTGGTGATAACATGCGGTTTACATTGCAACCTGTGAAAGGAAAAGAATTTGT
>JAUWTY010000069.1 GCA_030614485.1 Methanosarcinales archaeon
TATCTCTTCGCTGTCGGTCTCGATATCCAGCCCGAACTTTGCATTGTACAGGCTGCGGGCCACATTCAATACGGCCTTGCTCTCGCCCCGCTTTGCCCTGCCGCCAATACCAATATAGAAGTCCTCGGTATTCTCACGCACCACAGTGAAGTCGATATCCTCTGGGGTCTTGTCCTTGATTGGACACCACACACCCTCCAACAGCTTGATCGGCCGCAGGTTGATATACTGGTCAAAGTAGAACCGCGCCGCCAGCAGTACGCCCTTTTCAAGCACACCTGGCGCCACTCTGGGGTCACCGATACTGCCCAGGTAAATATTTTTATACGTGTTCAGTTCCTTGAGGGCATCCTCTGAAATCAGTTCCCCGGTTTCCAGGTAATGGTCTGCACCGTGGGGATAGTCTATCCAATCCACATCAAAACCATACACCTCACCGGCTGCATCAATGACCTTCCGGCCTTCCGTAATAATCTCGGGACCGATACCGTCCCCTGCTATCACTGGTACTTTATACTGGCTCATGCGCTCACCTGCTGCCTGGTATATTCGATAAGTCCACCGGCATCCACGATACCACGCAGGAAATCGGGCAGTCCCGTAGCCTGGTACGTCTCGTCCCGGGTCTTGTTAGTAATGATACCTGATGCAATATCCACATCAAGTTCATCCCCTTTCTGGATGCGGTCAGTCTCAGCGCATTCCAGAAGTGGCAGACCTATATTAATAGAGTTTCGGAAAAAGATACGGGCAAAGCTCTTGGCAATAATGCATTTCACCTTTGCACCTTTCAGAGCCAGAGGTGCATGTTCCCGGCTTGAGCCGCATCCGAAGTTGGTTCCTCCGATGATTATATCACCCGGCTTGACCTCGCCCGCGAACTCTGGTCTTACACCCTCAAAGGCATGCTCTGCCAGTTCATCGGGTGTGTTAATGGTAAGATACCTGCCAGGTATGACGGCATCAGTATCAATATCGTTTCCAAATTTCCAAACATTTCCCTTCATTGTATTCTACTCCATGAATTGAGGCTATAATAACATCAAAGCATTATATTATTTTGCTTAATCCGTGTGGCACTGTGCCAGAATCTAGTTATGTAGTAAAAAAGTGATACATTTACAATGAATATATATTTATTGCAATAGTAGGGAAATATGTGAGATTAATCGGGAGAAATGTAAAAATTTCTGACAGGATTAACTGGATTTTGATATTGTGCCAACCGACAGATAGTTTATATAATTTCTCGTATATTATAAACAAGTGCAGCATGTAAGAACGTGGTTCGGGATTTATACGGTGGAAAATGGACACATACTTGCATGTGACCCATATCCTAAAGACGTCAAAAGCCTTGTGGACAGATTGCAGGAAATTCAATCAAGTTTAATGTCCGATAATCTGGACGGTTTAGACCTGCGAGTCGCTGCAAAAAAATGTGGGTTCGTGACTACCGACGAGGAATATGATGCCCTTTTTCATGCGGTATACACTGAACTTGCTATTCGGCAGGTTGCAGCCAGCAGGTCGAACGACACAATACTTGTCCAGTCTATTGAAGCACTGGACGATCTGGACAGGATTACTAATGTGTTGTCTGAGCGGTTGAAAGAAATGTATGACCTGAATTTTCCAGAAATCGGATTAAAAGGTGAAAAGCTCGTATATTTTGTATCTAAACATGGGACCCGGAATGATTTTGAACAATGTGATTTGGATAATAAGAACATTAATACCATTGCAGAAAGCTCAACTGGAATGGAACTTCCGGAAGCATTTGCGAATAGTATCAAGAACTTGGCATCAAATATTGCCGGACTTTATGCTGACAAAGACCAGATTTCCAAATTTATTGAAACCCAGATGGAAAGTAACTATTCCAATCTATCTGATACTGCAGGCGTCCATATCGGTGCCAGATTGATCAGTATTGCAGGTGGGGTCCAAAAACTTGCCAACATGCCATCAAGCACTATCCAGGTACTAGGTGCAGAAAAGGCACTGTTCAAACATCTCAGGGGTAATGCTACTTCACCCAAACACGGCGTAATATTCCAGCATCCTCTTGTCAGGGACGCCCCCTGGTGGCAGAGGGGTAAGATTGCACGATTACTGGCAGCAAAGATAGCCCTGGCTGTGCGAGTGGACGTTTTTGCAGGGGATTTCAGGAAAGAGATTGCAGAAGACCTTGACCGGAAGGTTGAAGAACTACGCAAAAAGTATCCAAACCCACCAAACCGAAAGGGTAGAAAATAACCAGCCACACTACTGATTTTTCGTGTTTTTATTCAATATTCAATCCACACACGATTCAATAAACCTGAGTGCAAACTCCCGGTACGATGCCGCATGCAGATGAGAATAGACTCCCATTGTATTCTTAACCATCAATCCGTCGTACCCGTCTTTAATCCCAATACCTCTCTCCAGTTTTATCCCGAACCTGGCATCATCAGGGAGATCAATTATCTCTGAATGGTGGAATTCATGACCTAAAAATGTGTCCTTATTACTTCCTATGGGTGTGCTTTCAACAAAACGGCCACGGCTGTAACTGACCACCCGGCTCTGACCCATCAGTGTCCTGCCCGGCAGCGCGCCCACCATTGCATATTCCCCCTCAGGCATATCTGCAGTGCGGTACGAAGATGTCCTCACTTTCCCTGTGATTATTTCACTGGTAAGATACATCAATCCGCCGCATTCGGCGTAAATAGGCATTCCGGCCCGGGACATCTCTTTTATTTTCTGTCGCATACTTTCGTTGGCTGATAGTTCAGGCGCAAATAGTTCGGGGTACCCGCCTCCAATGTACAGCCCGTCCATTTCGGGCGGTTGGGCATCATTTAAAGGACTGAAAAATACAAGATTCGCACCTGCCAGTTCAAACAGGTCAAGATTATCGCGGTAATAAAAATTAAACGCCTCGTCCAGGGCCACACCAATAACAGGATTCTTCCCATTTGGGCCGGGTACGAATATGTCAGGTTCAGGCGGCTTCATGGGCGGTGCGCTTTTAGCCATTTCAAGCACTGTATCAATCTCGATACCTTCCCTGATGATCTCTGCAATCCCTTTGATGCGCTGGTCAAAATCATCCAGTTTACGCCGTCCCTCCATTGCAGGGATAAGGCCAAGATGGCGCATACTGATATTCATGGAATCGTTACGGTGTATCTCACCTATGACCGGAGTGCCCGTATATATCTCAATAGCTTCCCTGGCCTTGCGGGCATGTCTCACGCCACCGATATTGTTCAGGATAACACCTGTAATGTTCACCTCAGGGTCAAAAGACTTGTAACCCATAACTACGGCAGCCGCACTGCGTGTTATACTTCGGGCATCAATCACCAGAACCACAGAACAGTCCAGTATCTTGGCAATCTGGGCTGTGCTACCTGTCTCACTCAGACCTTCCAGACCCTCAAATAGTCCTCTGACTCCCTCAATAATCGCAATATCAGCACCTCCATCGTAGCTGATACCGTGATGGAACACTTCCAGTACTGCATTGCGGTCCATCAGGTGACCGTCTATATTGCGGCTGGGACGGCCAGTGACCTCGGTGTGGTAACTGGGGTCAATATAATCCAGTCCTACCTTGAAAGGTTGGACACGTAACCCCCGTCGGCTTAACACTGACATCAGGCCAGTGGAGATGGTAGTCTTACCACTGGATGAGCGGTCTCCTGCAATGAGTATTCTGGGTATGTCCACCAGTTCACCGGCTTGTTCGCTTTCGTTCATATGGTGGAAGAAGTTGCCCTGAAACTATATATTTATATTTGTTACCGCTATGTATAGAGCATGAAACTGGCAGCACTAACCTCTGGCGGAAAAGACTCCATCTTTGCTATCCACCTTGCCCAACTTGGCGGACATGAGGTGACCCACCTGGTGACCATCAAACCTGACCGGGACGATTCCTATATGTTCCATTCCATTAACATCCACATAGTTGATATGATATCCAGGACATGCGGCATCCCACTTGTAGTTGAAAGCAGCAGTGGGGAGAAAGAAGAAGAACTTGCAGACCTTGAACGTGCACTGGGTGAACTTGATGTGGACGGTGTGGTTGTGGGTGCCATCGAGTCAGTATACCAGGGCAGCAGGGTACACCGGATCTGCGATGACCTGGGGCTTGAGGTGGTAGAGCCCTTGTGGCACCGGGACCCTGAGCAGTTGCTTAGGGACATGATCCATGTCATGGATATCAGGATTGTCCAGGTAGCTGCCATGGGACTGGATGAAAAATGGCTGGGTAGGGTTATTGACAGTGCTGCAATAGATGAACTGATTGAACTCAACCGCAGCTATCGAATACATATATGTGGTGAAGGGGGGGAATACGAAACCCTTGTGCTGGACGCACCCTTTTTCACATCAAGGATAGAGATACTTGATGCCGAAACGGCATGGAAAGGAGACTGGGGATTCTATAAAGTGAATGATGCAAAACTTGTACCGAAATGAAAAAATATGCTTTATCTCCCTGATAAAGCAATAAAATAGTGGATTTCGCACTTATTAATTCAAAATAATACTGGAAAAGGTATTAATTTTTCTTAATACCCATCCAGCCTGTTCCTTTGCAAGTTCTGCAGGCTGATCCAATCATCATATAACCTCTGCCTTTACAAAATTGGCATTCTGTTGCAGGTTCTCTTACCATGAAAGTTTTACTGCCATTACAGGCAATACAAGTTTTTCCTTCAGATTCTCCTGTACCCTCACAATATCCACATGGTTGTTCAATATAGGTTTTGTCAGACATATTATCATCTCACTAAGTCTCGAAGGCAATAATTTTCGAAGGACTCTGATATATCCATCATGATTTATTATTACTTATTATTTGCGCTATCAATTTTCGACGATAAATGCATTTTTTCGAGCAGGTTTTCTGATGTTTTCCATGAATGTCTGGCAATATCAGGAAGACTTTCATGTGATTTTATCCACCCTTCCAGGAATTTTTTTGTTTTAGGGTCAGAAGGGTACCCGCTACCCAGCACCACCCCCATTTCCCTTTCCATATCCCTTATGATCCTGTCCCTCCGGACCTTGGCAAGTATGGACGCTGCTGCCACTATTGGGTAGGTTGCATCTGCCTTGTGTTTTGCTATAATATCTATGGGGGCAGCATATCGCTTTTTCACGTTCTCCCCGAACCGTTCCTCTTTAACATCAGCAGCATCAAGATATGCACGGTCCGGCCGCAGGTTTTTAAGCACTTTTGTATGAGTCACCACCATTAACTGGTTCATAGTCATTATCTTACGCATTTCGTCTATCTGGGCGGCACTTACCTCAAGTATGTGATAATTTACAGCAATTTCCTTTATCTTGGCAGACAGGTAATTCCGCCGTACAGGAGACAGGACCTTTGAATCTTTTACTCCCAATCGTAACAACTCTGGCAGCCGGTCCTCTTCCATAACAACTCCTGCCACTACCATGGGCCCCAATACAGGCCCTTTTCCAGCTTCATCCACACCCGCCACAAGCATTTAAACCATTCCTGTTGGTGAATGTTTGGTTTATGTGATATTAGCAATATGCTTTTAGACTGCATACTCAAATTTTTGTATATGCTTAATAATCGTGATATTTGCGAAAGCGTTTAATAATATAGGATGAATTAAGGGCTGAAACTGGCAATCTCAATCGTCATGAGATTAACAATTCAAATGTACACAACGATTTGGAATTGACTTAAGCGACCTGTAAGTATAATTTAACAATTTATATCGTAGATTAATAAAGTGTATTTAAAGTGTGTTGAAAACTGCTCATTTGTCTAAACCATGATATTAATGATCTTATCTTAAAAGGAGAATTTAACCCAATGGCAATCAAAAAAGGCCAATTCACCATTGAAAACCTGGAAAATGTCCAGATAAATATAGGGAGTGTTGTTTCTTCTGGTAAAGCAGAGGAAAAAAAGAAAGCAGAAGGTCCAACTCCTGCACCCGATATACATGGACTGCGGGATTGGGACATGAAGCTGCTTAAGCGGTACGAACCAGTTTATTCGCCTATTTGTGATCTTTGCTGTTACTGTACCTACGGCAAATGCGACCTGACTGGCAACAAGGAAGGTGCCTGCGGTATCAATATGGAAGCCCACCAGGCCCGTGAAGCTATGCTCAGGACCTTAACAGGTGCAGCCGCCCATGCGGGCCATGGCAGACACTTATTGAACCATCTTATCGAGCGTTTTGGAGCTGACCATCCTATCGAT
>JAUWTY010000172.1 GCA_030614485.1 Methanosarcinales archaeon
TGACATGGAATACAATACAGCGTTCAGGAAACTTTTCAGTCCTCTACGAGGGTATGCCTGTGAATAACCGACATTATTAACTGCAAGCCTCGTGAGCACTGACAAATGTTCCTTTATCTGCCCTCCGGTCAGATGATTCGCGAGCAGAGCCTTGTACGAGTAAGCAATTTCCTCATCCTCCCAGAAGTTCTCTGGAACACTATCCCGCACGAAACTGCTGCCTGTCATCACCCTGTGCACCGAAGTCTCCTTCATGGACTTGCCTGATAAGGAGTGACAGATAGCATCAATAAAGTCCAGTGCATCCTGCGATAGACCTTTTGGCAGGTAATCATACATTGAATAGTGTGTCAATTCAGTACCCAGGGTAGTCTGGGTAATTGCCCTTGTAATAATCTGGCTCAGCAATAGCCGATCCATTTTTAGAAGCACATCAAAAGTAGCGAATTCCTTTAGTGTGGATGGCATCTTCGAAATACCTTTATGGGTCCGGACATAATAGGCCCCGTGGTCAAGTAACACAGGAGTGTAATCAAAATAAGTATCTATAAGCCTGCGTAGCGGTCCTTCCCTGAGGTGGGTTATAGCATGCACTCCTGTATCTACCTGGAATCCGTCAACATCATAACTGTTGCAGTTGCCTCCAACTTTGTTGCGTTTTTCCAGGACAAGTACTTTTTTTCCGTGTTTGGATAGTGTCATAGCAGACATCAGGCCACTGATGCCGCCACCCACAATTATTACGTCATAATCTGCCATAATATATTAATCACTTATGTCTATCAGACTTTAAATTCCTTTCCGCAATCCCATTGAGGATTGCATCATACCGCTGGCATACACGCTCCACTATATCGTCGGGAGCGTTCTGGTGCGTAGGTACCAGTATTTCAGCATCTTTGGATACGTCCACTCCTTCGGAAGATAACCCGTAATCGGGCGCCACTAGCATTCCGTTAGAGGATACATTGAGTTTCATATCGGCGATGAGCCTGGAAACCATATCTGTACCCGGTTTCACCCTGGCAGACACACCCATAGCCCTGGATAGGTATTGCTCTTTCAATTTCCTGATATTTTCAACGGCGGCATTGATTTTATCCTTTTTACCCAGATTCGACAGCTGGTCTATGGTATTCAGCAGGTCATCAAAAGTGACGGCCTGTACCTCAATAATCTCACCGTTGAAATACTTTGCAGCCTTTTCCCCGTAACCTTTTGCGATTACCAGCTTGCCCAATGTATTCATTCGTTCAATGTCACTTTGGGTGGGATTGTAAGGTTCCACTACTTTAAAGTCCTCGATACCCAGCAGGAACATCAGGGACATGTATCCCCTGGTCACGCCGATGGGTCTTTTCACACCCAACCATTTATCCAGGCCGACCTGACTATCATGGGAAACCATATCAATGATCTTCTGCCTGACATATTCAGGTTCACTGGAATCGAGTCCGAAATATTCGGCAAATCCATGCGTGGTAGAAAGCATCTGGCTCCTTCCCTCGGGAGTCCGTTTTATCAGCCCCCGCTCTTCCAGTTCCCTTACATGATCGTATGTGGCATTACCCCTCTTCTCGACCAGGTCGCTCTGTAGCAAAGGCTGGTGGTACGCTATCATGGAAAGTGTGCGGAGTATGGGAGATGGCAGTTCCTTTGGTGCAACGCTGCGTACCAGGTCGGCATATTCAGGTTTGACCTGCATCACGTACTTGCCTTCCAGTTCAACTATATCCAGCCCGGTATGACGTTGCTGATACTCCTCTATTAGCGAATTTATAATACCAGGAACCTTCTTGCGCTTACCTACCAGTTCCTTTAATGCGGCCAACTCTACCGGTCCGCCTGCAGCAAATAATGCTGCTTCGATTATTTCACGGTCCCCTATGTACATACCCCCGAAACTTCGGGGTACCGGATATATAATTCACCAAAGAGCTCTTCCTGTTCAAGCCATACTTCTTTCATGTTTGCCAGGAATAAAAGCGAGATGTAGATCATCAGTTTATTTGAACGGTCACCCGTTAATATTTCACTGAGTGAAATGTAATTTCTATCATAAAGTAACTCTGTTAGCATAGTCCGTAGATTTTCTACCCTGCCCTCGATATCCTCTTCGTGCGCTATACCCAGTACCTGCTCAGTGGTATGACGGTTCAGCTGCATATGTTCTTTTGTCTTATTGCGCACAACACGTCGCCTTTCTACTACTTCAGCTTTCTCCAGTTCCATAATGAGTTCGTTCAATGTGACCGACCTGTGGGAATGGCGACGCACAGGTGGTTTTGGTATTGGATACTCGTCCACTTCAAAAAAGTCAAAATCATCGACCCATGAATCGTCTTCTAGCACCGGCTCTTCCACAAGTGCATTGGACTTCATGCGAAGCAGGATAGCAGCATAATGCAGCGTCCTGCCAGATATCCGCAGGTCCATTCGCTCCATTTTCTCAACGTGCCTGAAAAACTTGTCAGTAACGTCAACAATATCAATATTCCAGGGATCGATCTCCCCATCCTGTGCCAGTTTGACCAGTATCTCAACCGGTTCCTCAAACTCGCCAGGTTCCATCTGGCCCGGTACGACGTTTTCATTTAAAGTCGGCATTGCGACTAATTCTTGCATATCAGCATCATCCCCTCTAATTTCAAGAATTCTTTAATATATTCATGCTTTTATTATATATTATCTTTTTCAATACTTGTATCTTCAATCCTGTTATTCTCTGTAGTAATATCTTCAATACTGTTATTCTCAATTGTAGTATCTTCAATACCA
>JAUWTY010000006.1 GCA_030614485.1 Methanosarcinales archaeon
TTGCCAAAATCAATAAATCTCCACTGCTCCATCTAATCGCCTCCTACTGCCTGCATTATTGACAGTGTAAAATCCTCGGGAGTGGTACCCGGGGACTGGATATGCTCTGATTCATACACCTGTTCCACTGCCAACAGGACTGCATCATTGTTAGCAGCCGTGCCTTTCAATCCTTCCTCGATACTATCAATCGCATCTTCAGGGAACATGAAAAAATCTCCTGAGAATGTGATGTCTGTAATTGTTCCTTCATCCACTTTCAAAAAAGAACGGATAACTCCGCCCTTTGACTTATGGATGCCTTTTCGATAATCTTCCAGTACCATACTGTCCTCTCCATTCTCTATTATAGTTATGATTGGCTTATGTTCACTATACTTTTTTTTCGTTTTGCCCTCTTATGGTCCATGCGGTAGGTCCATTCAACTGATGCATACTGCCGGGTCAACTCAATAGCAAGCCCCCCTTCCTCATCCAATATCGTGCCCCCATAGGTACCAATACCCAGCGCACCCTCAAAACCCATGCACAATACCTGTTTTATTGGTGCAATTGGCGGCAGTTCCATCAGGTCGGACAGGGTGACCATGCCATCCCTGGCAGTCTTCACATTGGGCCGCAGGTTCATGGTAGGATGCTTCAGCACATGATCCATGGTATCAAAATCAAAATCGAGCAAAAAACTACCATTGACCATTACAGCACCGTCAAACCGCCCCTGGGCATTGCCGGATATCTTACGCCCCTGTACGAACACGCCGTTTCGGGCCGGGTCCACCTCACCTTCCAGTCCAAGAGCTTCAAGCGCCAGTAGCATGCCTGATAGCACCTTGTTGTATGCAGCCTGGACATTGCCTGGCATCAGCCCGTCCTGTGTACCTATGACTGAGAACAACACCTGGTCTTGGTCACAGTATCCGCATCCGCCCCCCAGTATCCTGCGCACGATGTCAATATTGTGCTCCCGGCAATAGGCTTCATGGACCTCGTCTTCCACATACTGGTGGTAACCCAAATAAAGAGTGGGACGTTTGACCCTCCAGAAAAGTATGGTTTCGTCGCTATCCCCCGAACCCACATGGCGCCCGATGGAATGGAATAGGGCAGCGCTGTATGCGCCGTCTATTAAATCTGCATCCACAAACCGCCACACGATACCTGGCTCCTGAATCCACATGGAAGAGGCTGCCTAAATAGTTTTTTATTCACTTCGCATGGAATTATTGACGGTCAATGCAATTTATTCTGGGGTTTGGGAAGGATACCGTTACTCATCTCCTCGATGTCATATTCATCAAGTATCTCGCCAACTATCTCTTCAAGGATATCTTCAATAGACAGCAGTCCAACTACTTTTTGAGCTTCATCCACCACAACTGCTATCTGGATCTTCTTTGACTGCAGTTCCCTGAATATAGAGGCTATCTTGCGGTCCTTTTTTACCACCAGTATTGGTCGGAGTATCTCCTTAACGGTTTTGGTTTCAAGTTCCTCATCACGGTATTTGAGCAGGTCTTTGGCAAATATCATACCAATTACATTATCGAAATGACCTTCCCACACAGGCAACCTTGAATGACCGGATTCATTTATTTTTTCAAGTGTTTCAATGAGAGTCTCGGAATTCTCCACAGTGACCATGTGGCTCTTATAGGTCATAGCCGTCTTGGCTTTTTCATCACTGAAATCCAGTACATTCTGTATATACTGCCTATCATGTTGTTTGATTACGCCTTCTTCTACTCCTACTTTCAGAATGAGTTTTATCTGGTCTTCTGTGATAAATGGATTCTTTATCTTTTCTTTAACGCCTAATACGTGCAGCACAACATTGGCTATTTCTGTAAAGACCAAAACCAGTGGATATAACAGTTTGCTTAGAAGCTCCAATAACCCGGCGATCCTGAGGGCATAGGTATCAGCGTGCCGGGTGGCAAAGGTTTTAGGGACGATCTCTCCAAATACCAGGATGACCACGGTCATTACACCGGTAGCGATAGCAATGGCGGCATTGCCGAAATACCTTAACACAATTACTGTGACAAGCACCGATGCTGCCACATTTACAACATTATTACCAACAAGTATAGTGGTGATGAACTTCTCTGGATGCTGCAGTTCGTCATGAATTATCCTGGCCCGGCGGTCACCAGTCTCTGCAAGGTGGAGCATCTTTATACGGTTGACTCCTATAAAAGCTGTTTCGGATGATGAAAAAAAGGCCGACAGACTTACCAGGATCATGACTATGATTAATTCAATCAATGTTGTAAGGTCAAGCAATTCTATGTAAACTCCAGATATTAATAGGTTTGAAGGGGTTTAAAAATTTTTCTACAAAATAAATAGCAGACTAATACTAACTACGGAATCCATGAGAAATGAAAATGATAGCGGGGCATGGATTCGAACCATGGATCTACGGGTTATGAGCCCGTCGGGATTTCCTGACTACCCCACCCCGCTACTATGTTAAAATACGGATGGGTAAAGGCTTTAAATAGCTATTATTAGTCATAAAGCCTTCGGTGTCATTTAAATTTATCAGTCTTACAGATTCAGGGTTGCCGGGTGGGAAGGATGTTAAACTTGAAAGGATAATTACCCGGATGGGGGGAACACAAGGTGAAATTGATGCGATTTCACATATCAGGTTTATGAAGATGCATCAGGATAGTGAATGGACTGGTTAACGGACCATAATTAATTTCCTGTCAACCAAAACGCTTAATTATTATTACTGTATATATATTATTAGTAAATAATATGATGATTAATAATTGAGGAGAAAATGACTCGAATATCAAAACGATTAAGAAGTGACAGATTACACTGTACTTTCAGTGCCATATTAGATATTTTCGCTATGGAGTACCTCAGGGACCCCAATGTCAATGAGTTAAATGACATGATCCGTTCTCTTGGTGACAATGGCATAATTTGGAAACTCTAGAACGAGGCCAAATTTTAAAAAAATAAGGTGCTCCGATGGGGATTTGAACCCCAGTCGCAGGAGTGAGAGTCCTGCATGATTGGCCGTGCTACACTATCGGAGCGATTCGTAAGGATGTTCTAAATATTAGTTTATACATTTAACCTTTTTGTTGTTCGAAGCCGTTGTTCGATGAACGATTCCAATCAAGCCTCTGACTGGATGCCCTGGGAGGCATTTTGATGTACTTAGATTATATATTTGAATGTAACTCTTCGTAATTTTATAATGATGTGCCTTACATACTGAACTCACATAGCTTTACTAAAACCAACAGCAGAACCGAGTTTCACTCCCACTGACCCGGTTAATTTGTGATGTTTTCAAAAATAATCTATAACGAAAAATCAGTATGCTTCGAGCCGAATTGTGAAAAAGGTTTATATAATATTACGTAAAAACATAATCGGTAACAGTATACTCGCACGGGGTACTAAATCATGACAGGAACAAGAAACTTTGTATTAAGGGACAAAAAAGGTAATGAGCATGGAGTGTTTACTGGCAAACAGCCCAGACAGGCAGCCCTAAAGGCAGCCAACAGGGGCAAAGGAACCAAGAAAAAGCCAGATACAATTATCCTGAGGGAAAGAGGCACCAAAAAGCTTCACGTATATGCAGGATGGAGAGAAGAAGTAGCTGCTCCCAAGAACAAGCCAAGCTGGATGCCTGACAAGATCAAAAAACCAAATGTGAAAAAAGTTAAGATTGAGATAATAGACAAAGTTTAAGTAATTCTGGCCCCCGGGCCTCCTTTTTTTCTTTTATTAATGTCCACGAATGTTGAGTGGGTAACTTTTACTGTTTACTTCCATATTTAAAGTTATAACGGGCATGCTGGGAGTCGAACCCAGGTTCCAGGCTCCGGAGGCCTGAGTGATATCCTCTACACTACATGCCCGCACAGCACATAATAGGCAGCCCCGGATATAAATGCGCCGCCAATGGTAGCTACAAGATTTACACCGCTATTTGAAAGCCAGCCTTTTTGCTGCAGAGTGGCCCCCAGTAAGCTGTCAAAATTAGTCCCCGCAAACCCACCGAATATGACTATCACCAGCCAAACAAAATATGTAACAACACTATCAGGATTCATATCTATCACACCAAGTACCAGTGCAAGTATAGCGATAGCCGCTGAACCACCTATGGACACACTTTCACCAAGCCATGAGATTCCTCCGTCAGTCCCTGGTTTAACCGGTTTTAATGTAGTAATGAGAATAGGTTTACCCCTATTGGTCTCCCCTATTTCACTGGCCAGGGTATCACCTGTGGCCGTGGCCACTGCCCCCAGATACGCGAATAACAATACCGGAGCGAGAGCAGGATATAATTCGTGGTACACACCGTACGCCACTGCCAGTATCAGTGCAGTAATGGAATTGCCCAGTACATTTTCATAACTTCTCACCCCGCCCTTACCCTGGGCAATCCCCCTCATCACTTTGTAGTTATACTGATATTTAGTGAAAGCACCACCCAGCAGGAAGAAAGTGATGAGAATCAGGTACCAGTTCATGTTTGTGAATACTATTATCAGCACGCCAAGCAGTGTTGCTGCCAGCATGGCAGAAACATCAGCAACATCCATACGGTACGCCAGATAAGCCAAAAATAATGAGAAAATGAAGGCTGCTGATAAATGTGAAAAGTTCACGTAATAACCAAAACTTGCAAATAACCACATAACCATACCCGTACCCAGCATCAGTGTGAGATATTTATCTGCTCTGGAAGGTATAGATTCCAATAATGCACAAGTCACTCCGCCTATCAATGCGAGAAAGAACAGCTGGCTCAACGAAATAGGGATATCCATCCAGGCAGTGGTCCAGTAAGCCACAGCACATGCAGACAGAGCACCAAATAATATCAAGGCAATACTTGAAGTGGCTGAAATGAACTTTCTATCCAGCTGAGGTTTTTTTACTCCTCTTTTCCTTACATATACAGCCCCAAAACCACCAGCAGTGGTGATGAATATGGAAGCGCCCAGAATGTATACCGGAAATTCATATTCAGTGTATCCAAGTATAACACTCAATAAACTCATGATAAATATCGCAAAAGAAAAACCCCATAATGAAGATGCAGGTACTATTTTCTGGTGTGGTCTTAAGGCAAGGATAAGAGTAATAGCAAAAAACAGCACTACCAGATATTGTGCGGGTACGAATGGCAACAATACAGCTATGAGCATCACAAACATAAAAAAAACAGTGTGTGTATTATTTACTGAATCCATAGACATTGATACCACTGGTTAACATGGCATATAAAGGCAAATAATTTATCCTTAAGATATAACCTATGTGCAATGGGATTATTCTCCAGATTATACCAGCTGAGACTTGAACAGAGCATACTAAAGGACGATAAAACCTTACTTCCCACCAGTATTGTGCTAATCCTTACAGAAAGTGACCTGCTGGATGCAGACTTTTCCAGGCGTCTCATTGAATTCATCGAATGGTGTCAGGAATACAGCATCAATGTCCTGACAATTTATATCAGCTTGATTGATGTGGACCCCGATATCTCTGACAAAATTTACAATAAACTTCAAATGAAGATAACAGAGACGTTAAAAGAAGTTGATGCCACAATTAACCTCATTACAATTGACGGTTTGGACCATCATCTAAAGACCGCAAAAAGCATGGATATGCACATAAACGTATCTCTGGGATACGGAGGTAAGAAAGAACTGACTGAAGCATTCAAGGATATTATGTCAAAGATAGACTCAGGTGAATTGACACCAGGGGAAATAGATGAATCTGTAATCGAACAAAACCTGCTCATCAAACATGAACCAGACCTTGTAATACGTTCTGGTGGAAAACGCCTCGCTGATTTCCTGATATGGCAGTCAGTCTACTCTGAGATGTATTTCACTGATGTGAGCTGGATGAATTTCAGGAAACTCGACCTGCTGCGGGCGATAAGGGATTTCCAGAAACGCCAGCGTAGGTTCGGCAAATAACCATTGCCCAAAAGCTAAACCATTGTCTATAAACTAAAATGGGCATCCTCACCATAACTGAGGGTAGGCTCTTTGCCCTGCATCAGGTCAACACCATCCACTTCCATAGCAACATTCTCAATATCCAGTACCAGCTGGTAATAATTGAATTTCACCTTTGCCACATCATACTGGTACAGGTGCCTGCCCAGTATCCTGGCAGTAAGGGTCAGGTTTTCGTCCTGTTTACCCTTGCCAGTCACATGAATCGTGTCAACATGGGGGCCAAATTTCATTTTGGTTGATGTGCCGTTCGCTGTATAATAAAATGTCATGTCATAGAAATGATACCGCTTTTTGGTTACCATATCGTCAAAGATGAACTCCAGAGGTGTACCATAGTTTAGAATCTTTGACGTGAAATAACGGTACCACATCCGTGAGCGGTCATTGAAATTGACCATTACTATCTTCCACGGTAGTGTTGAACCAAAACCAAGTGCCCTCTCCAACCAGAAACTTCCAAAGAAATCCTCCTCAAACAACTCGCCCTTGCAGGTGCCGAACAGGTCACTCATCTTGCTGGCAATGAAATACTGGAATCCCCGGCTGTTGCGGGCATAAGCATCAAAATCATCGCTGTATGATATCAATGAGGGATATTTAACAAGCGGATTTTGGAAATGTTCTCTATTAAATTTTGAAGATATGGAACTAAACCTGGTAACTTCGCCATTCCCATCCTGCACCGTCATATCGTAATAGGGGAATGACTTGGATATAGAAATATTATATCCCGAATCAGTCTCACACGTAAACTGCCCCGGTTTCACTGTACAGATACAGCTATCGTGCACCAGGTCAGATACTTTCCCGTCCCTGTACTGCCATATCCCACAGTAACAGGAAAATGTTTCATCGTCGATATACTTGTTGGTAAAACGCTTGTTGTTCAGATTATAGTCAATCGCTCCCTGGCTAACAAGTACTTGAAGCATACGGGGATTGTCCGGATTATAATCTGACATAAGCCAGAACCAGTAGGCACCGTTTAAGCGTTCTAACTTGTTAAGTGAATATATCGCCTCGTCCATGGTACCCCATTGGGGTGCTACCATCCAATTTTTGACCTTTGCAGGAAGCATACTTTCTAAACAGGAATTTATGGTTAATAAACTTATTTTATTACCGAGTAAATAGTATATTATGTAATTTCATAAGTTCAGGTAAATTACAAGTATCAACAAGTATCAACAAGTAGTTAAAAGTATCAGCGAAACATTTCTTGTCTTGTCGTTTAGTAATAGACAGCTTTTTATATGTAATATCCAATATTTTAGAAACTTACTATCAGCGAACATATTACAGGTGGAACAATGCCATTGAAAAAAGTTACAAACCCTTCAGATGAACCAATAACATTCACGGTCTCACGTATGGAAGACCTTATGTACAGGGTGACTTTCAATCCATCCACGTATACTGGTAAGTTAGTGACCAATATCTCATTGATAGATAGCGAACACATCAATGATGTGCTCCCCATATTTCGTGACGTTATGTTAAGTGGCCTGACCGTCAGCCCTCTGGTAAAATTACTGCCTCCTGGAGAATCGCTAAGAGATTTTACCATTCCCCCTTCCATGCACGGTATCGCCACAGTATGCAGTATAACTGTAGACGGTGTGCTTTTAAAGCACGGTGTTCCCATTAAACCTCGGTTCGGAGGTCTGGTAGAGATCAGGGACGGAGTACCGCTGCGTTTCACTGATCTGGTCATGTACGACAGTACCACCCTGGACCCGCTTGAAATACTTATGTCCCAGTCCCTCACTTCGGTAAGCGATATGCTCACCAGCGGTTCAGGCAAGATACTCGCCAATTTGCGGGAGATTACCATGACCGCACGGGAAACAGTAGAGGAAGTACTGGACGAACTGGTATCTGCAGGATTTGGTGGAATACTGGAAGTGGGCGAGCCCAACTCAGATATCCTCGGCGTGAGCCTGGAGCGGGACAACTTTGGAGTTGTTGTCGTCGGAGGCACAAATGCAGAAGCTGTAGTACAGGAACAGGGGTTTAAAATGGACACCCATGCCATGTCCACCCTAATAGATGTTAATGAAATGGTACCCATTGACCAACTGGTATAACCGGAACACTTTTCAAGAGCTCCTTAACTGGCTACCGATTATCTGGTCAAGATGTTTGATAAATTCAGATTTTGCCTCTTTAGGAATGGTTGCACCAGCAGCGATGTCATGTCCTCCCCCCATACCTCCTACGGCCTGTGCAGCAGTATTTAAAGATACTCCAAGATTTAGGCCCTTGCGTACCAGGTCATAATTACCCCTCCCCGATACCTTCACACCGTCATCAGTATCTGCGAAAGCTATTACAGGTAGGTTCCTGTTACCTACTGAACTTACACTCATACCTGCAACTATACCTACAATAGTATCCTTAATTTTCGAGCCTGCATCAAAATACTGGAAGTTATCAAGGGTGACCATACCCTGTGATTTCACCAGGTTTATACCCTCAACAAGGTTGCGCCTGTGCTCTGCCAGTAAATGGATAGCATTTTCATATTCTTTATCCCGGTCACCCATGCACACGGCAAGGCCGGTTTTTGCCCTGTCATACCTGGCTGTTGCATTGAGAAGGGTGGAATATTCAGATGCGTCCCTGGTTTCAGTACCTTCCCGCTCCCGCGGCAGGGTATATACCTCTCCCACCAGACGCTCTATTTTATATGCAGGAATGCCAGCAGATATACAATATTGTATCAGGCCGGAAACAATGTTCTTTTTTTCCTCAACTGTGAGGTCAATCCACTTGAACCATCCTTCACCCTGGAAACGCAAGCCTACACCCTTTAAAAAATTTATACATGCATCCTCATTTCCTGAAAGCCCTGGTATGTATGGGTCAGATGAGTATTGCAACATCTTATAGACCGGCCTGGTCTGTTTCCCGAACAATGTCAGGTCACGCTGGCAGTGCAATACACCGCTCCTGCGGCCCAGACTCACTATCTGCCGGTTGATACCTGTGAGCTTACCATGCTTGACATGCTGCAAGTCTCCCACCGCACCCACCACTGCCAGCCCAGCCAGGTCATTGTTATCCCCTAAAGCACGGGCCAGCAAAAAAGTAGTACCTGCACCACTTATCTCGTAGGCGCCATTGATATTGAACACATGGGGGTTTAAATGAGTGGGACAATCCCCGGCAGGGATGTGGTGGTCTGATATGACCGCACTTATTCCCAGTGCCTTTATCTGGTCAAGCATCCCGCTACCCAGGTCAGTAAATACCGTCAGGTCAGGATTGCTATCTGCAATACCCTCAAGAATGGATACATCAAGCTGGCGGACAAACTCTACAGAATATTCCCTGCCTGCCCTTTCCAGGGCAATACAGATAATAGCGGCAGAAGTGAGACCATCAGCATCGATATGGGATACCACATGGATATCCCTTGCCTTTAATATGGCATCTGCACAGTGCCCTGCCCTTTTGTCCAGACGATGCATGATTTGCTTATAACTGGCCTGTGGATGCTATACGCAGGTTTGCCGGTGCCTTGGTCACGTTTCCAATTTTTGCACCGATAATATCCGTGATCTCTTTTTCTGATGCAATGTCCACTAGTCTCTGGGTTATGACACCATCGAACACCACGCTTTTAACTTTGCTGTCCACATCTTTTATTGAATTGGCAAGGTCCTTCACAGTCACTTCTTGTATGACTTTTTTATTATCGTCCAGTAACCTTCCACTTAAGGTACCGCTCAGTTCGTCCATATGTTCCTTAAACTCTGTAGCAACGGTCTTGACTGATTTGTCCCTTCTACTACTCCTGCGCGGCCGTTCGGTAGCACGGGGCTTCACAACAGTGGGGGCCTTTACAACTCTGGGCCTGATCTCCCTTCGTTCCTGCCTGCGTACTGGTTGCTGCGAAGATGTCCTCTGCCTGTTTCCACCTATCTGGTACCTCTCCATTGCCTGCTCTACAGGTATCTTCTGGCGCAGGGATCTGACTATTTCTTTTTGCACCAGTTCTTCCACACCCTTACCGTCCGGGGCTCGTGCTATAAAATCAATATCTGTTATCTGAAGCAGTTCCTTGATGATCAGTTCGCCGCCGCGGTCGCCGTCAGTAAAGGCCGTAACATTCTTTTTCTTGCACAGTTCTGCAACTGCCGGTGGAACATTTGTACCACCTACTGCAATTGAATTCTTTATACCATATCGCAACAGGTTCAGCACATCAGCCCGTCCTTCTACAACAATAATAGCATCAGAGTCCTTTACATTGGGACCACACGGGATATTGTCCTTTCCGTAATAGGTCATTTCCTCTATCCTTATGGACTGCTTGACCTCATCAGTTATTTCCTGGCTTTCAGGTACGTTCTCGTCGAACATATCTGTGAGGATGTGCTTTGCCCTATCCACGATATGCTTCCGTTTAGATGCACGGATATCCTCAACCTTGATAATTTCAATACCTGCCATGCATGGCCCTATCCTGTCAATGGTCTCCAGGGAAGCAGCCAGTATGGCGGTCTCGGCCTTGTCAAGACTTGAAGGAATATCTATCATACCATTGGACTTACCTGCTGTTGATTTGATATTGACCTCTATCCTGCCAATACGTCCAGTCTTCTGGAGGTCACGTAGGTCAAGGTCGTTGCCAAGCAACCCTTCGGTCTGACCGAATATGGCACCCACCACATCTGGTCTTTCCACAACGCCATCGGCTCTTATTCTCGCATGAACTATATACTTGGTAGTGTCTGTGTTTTGCATATGAGTATACCTCACGTATTTTAAAATAGCTAAAAAAAATCAGCTTACAGCCGGATTGAATTAAACCAATCAGTAATGTTCACTCTTATATTGTTATCCGAATTATGCCAGTACTCTGACTTAATATACTTACGAACTAGTGTCAAGTCAACCCTATAATGTATCCAAATATGCTATCAATACACCTTATAATCAGACACTTTGATGTTGACGCGACACTAGTGAAATACTCACCCGGAATATCAATATATCCTGTTTCTTCCCACTGACCTCAATCTGGTAATTATCCAATGATGTTATCTCATTGAATGGATTTAAACCATTTAACTCTGGCTTATCAACATATTTTTAGTCCATCCCTCTAAATAACGTATCCCATACCGGGCACCATTGCATTCGTGATGCATGTTTGGTTCCGGGTAAGTGGGAATATTGGATTTGTGATTTGTGATTTATTTAACTATTTACACATATTTTATTAGTGGTTAATCATAATAATGATTAACGTGATATTTACATACTCACATTGTTTGGAACACATGATAAAGTTATGGTATCAATGACATGATTATAACGTAAAATTATATACTATCCAGTGTGTGCAGTTCCGCTTTCAGGTTAAACACATGTGTATTCAGGCTTTCAATGTCCTTGATCCTTTTCTTGACCAGTGCCTTTATCTTTTTCCTGAGGTCAATATTCACTGTCGCGCCAGCATTGTTCAAAAATTCCGCCATGAGCCGTGCAAGTTTATCACCTTTTTCATCCCAGTCAGTCAGCACTATCACCTTATTGTATTCCCTTGCCACCTCTTCACAGAGTTCAAGTAATGCCTTTTGAGTACCCAACTTTACAGGTCCGGTAATACCCAGTTCCCTCAGTGCCCTGCGGTCACGCTTACCTTCAACTATGATTGCAGCACCATCATCAGACTGCTGCCGGAGTTCCTGTATCAGTTTTTCCAGTTTCTCCAGACGTTCCATGTCCTCCATTACTGACATCGGAGAATTAGATGCTACAAGCACATTTAATCCTTATCCACAAGTGAGGACAACAACTCAAGTACCTGTTCCATGTCCATTCCCCTGACATGTACTGTCTTTCGATGGGCTATGGGGCCAGAAACAATGGTAACATCAGATGCCTTTACACCCAGCACCGAAGCCAGCAATTCCAACAACTGCTGGTTTGCTTTTCCCTTCTGTGCTGCCTCTGAGAGTCTGACTTCAATGCGCTTTCGCCAGGTGTTGTAACCACTGGGAACTTGAGCGGTCTTAGTACCCGGAGTTACTTCTATATCAATGAGCACCCCATCCGGCGATTTCCTGACTGCATCAGATACTGGCAATTTTATCACGATATGTGCTGATGTTCTAATAGTGCTGAGATTGTGGTTTGTTTGGTTTGGGTGGTTTGTGCGGTTTTTGTTGTATTCTCTCTCTAAACACAGCTAAATTTGCGATAGTCTTTTTATTTTTATCAAATACCGAAGTCAACGTTACTTCCAGTGGAAATGCTTTACCGCCTTTTTCCCTGGCCAAAATAAGCCCGTTGTAATTACCGTATTTCTCTAATGCAGGAATTACATTTTCATAATAATTGGGTAAATCCTCTTCTGCATAAAAGATATTTGCTGGTTGTCCAATCAATTCTGACCTGCTATACCCAAAAATTTTTGCTCCTGCTTCGTTAATGAATGTGATATTATGATTACTATCTGAAATATTAATACCATCTATTGAATGACTTAAAGCCCTTGAAAATACCAATATGTTCTTTTCTGCATTGAACCGCTTGTCAATATCCCTGGCAACCCCGTGCAGTCCCACAACCTTTCCATCTTTCATCAAGGGTCTCATATTAATCTCAAAAAACACTCTTTTTCCATCTTTCCTGACGATCTCAAGTATAGGTGGCAGGAAAAATGTTGTGCCATTTAGTATCTGTGCATGGACAGCACTGGCGATTCCAATACCTTCTTCAGTCAGGTAATCCCTTATTTTCGTCCCAACAGCTTCTTCTATAGTCAGTCCCAGCATATCAGCTCCGGCCTGGTTCATGGAAAGAAAAGTACCATCAAGGTCGTTGGTGTACATTCCATCAGCTGCATTCTCGAAAAGTTCGCAATACCAATCACGAGAAAGTTTCAATTCTTCCATTAAACTGACATTTTTCATTGCCAGGCCCACCTGCTGCCCGATAGTCGAAAATAAATTTGTCTGGAATTTTGAATATTGCCTGACCTGCGAACTACTTGCCATAATAATGCCGTCAACCAAATTGTTATTTTTCAAGGGTATACTAACATAGGAACGGAAGCCTTCTTTGATAGTTGACCTTTTTCTTTCGGGAGAAATGTCAGCAACACATGTATCTGATACCACCACGACCTTTCCCTCAATAAAGACAGGATGTAAAGATTCCCATTCATGAGTGATTCTGCCGTGCATTTGCTTGAAATCTTCACTGACAGGGCTGTGTACAGTAAGAATGTAATCACTGTTGGTCCTGTCCTTAAGGTAAATTCCACCTTTCTCCATGCCTGTTAATAACAGGACTTGTTCGAGCATTGAAGCGAGTTTCTGCTCAAAGGTGATGTCCTCACTAAAAATTAAAGAAATTTCATTGAAAATGTCAAATATTCGAAAAATATCGCCCTCATCATACGATTGATTATGGTTTTGATCTCCGCCCACCATTGGATGAGTTATACGGTGACCTAAACCTGATGAGGACATAGAGTATAGATAAAACCGTACAAATATTTAATCGTTTACAGATGGAAATAATTGTGTTATTCCAGTAATTAAGTGGATGGTTTCTTAAAAATTAAAAGTATGCGGGGGACGTGATTCGAACACGCGTACTCCTACGAGACAAGGCCCTCAACCTTGCGCCTTTGACCTGGCTGGGCAACCCCCGCTTTTGGGTTTATTTTTATTTTTATTCCGTGCGATTGAGCGTAGCGAAATGCACACTTCGATCGAACCTTGTAAGGTTCGACTGCGGCAACAACCGCTTTTGGGTTTGTGTACCTCAACATTGGAGTTTATGTACTACAACATTGAAGTTGAAGTTCATATTTTTCTTTCGTGCGATTGAGCGTAGCGAAACGCACACTTCGATCGAACCTTAAAAGGTTCGGCTGTGGCAACAACCCCATTAGAGTTTGGTTTGTGTACCACAACATTTGGGTTGCGGATGCATCATAGCTGCATCCGGCTTACCCATGGCTCATCCTATGGATTTGAGTATCTCGTTTAGACTTCTTGCCTTGTCAATGATAGTATCAGCACTCTGGATTATCAATTCCCTTGCAGGATATGAACCATCAGATTCAGCAGTGAATATAAATGCACTATTATCTTCATCCACAGTGATAGCATTTATATCACAGGCATCCACACAAAGTTTGCACAGGATACATTGCAATGGGTCCTTGACAATGACTTCATTATTTTCTATCCTCAGGATCTCCCTGGGACATTCCTCCACGCACTTACCGCACGCATCACAGTTTTCACTGAATGTAAACACTGGCATATTCTTATAACCACATGCTACACCTGCCTGGTATTTGACATGTTTGCGCCCGGTACCAAGTTTGGCAACAGCCTCAAGCACCAGCTTTTGCCGCTCTTTCAATTCAACGATAGGAATCCTATCTTCTGCCACGCCAACCTTAGGATCACTGGACTGAATATCACCTGAATACACCATAATGGGGCCTTCTGCACTCAGGTTCAGAGTAAGCTGACATTTGGTACAACCCTCGCCCTGACAGTCGCACTCATCAGGCAATACATATGAATCAAGGTCAGTGATGAGGGGAATGAGCCCCATGCGCAGACCCAGCTGCTCATCGAACAGCACGGACGTGTTGTCGTAGATGTTAATATAATCTATCGCCATTGTAGGGACTTCTGAGAGCATACTTTTACGCAGCCCATTGGCAATAGCTGGATTAACACCTTTAAGCACGAATCTGGCTTTGTCATCAGATAACTCTATAATATCTACTTCCATCCTCTGCCTCTCTTATACTCTTCGGCCCCTGCGTCCGCCTTTAGCCTGGGTTCCGTCGTGTGGTATAGGTGTGACATCTTCAATCCGGCCTATCCTGATACCCGCCCTGGCAAATGCCCGTATGGCTGCCTGGGCTCCTGGACCCGGACTTCTCTGTTTGTTACCACCCGGTGCCCTGACCTTGACATGAATACCCAATATACCCTTGTCAATGAGCTTTTCAGCCAGCTGGTTCGCCATCTGCATCGCAGTATAAGGTGAACTCTCATCCCTGGCTGCCTTGACCACCATACCACCGCTTATCTTGGCGATGGTCTCAGCTCCGGTCACGTCGGTTATGGTGATTATGGTGTTGTTGAATGATGCTTGTATATGGGCAACTCCCCATTTTCCGTCTGTCATAATCTCATACTCCAAATAATTATATTAAGGCTTATCTGCGGCCTCTGCGCTTGCCTCGTCTGCGGTCATCCTGTACTTCCTTGATCTGCTGGATCTCTCGCTTAACGATCTCTACCGGACGTTCCGGATGATTCTCTTTTTGCATTGGTGAGTTCACGTAGTAACCTATCGTAAGTTCCTCATCCTTCGTCACCAAATAACTGGGAATCGTTATCTTCTTATCGCCCACTGTGATATGGCCGTGTGTAATGAACTGACGTGCCTGTTTCAGGCTGTTAGCAAAACCCTGCCTGTACACCTGGGTCTGGAGCCTGCGGTCCAGGAAACTCTTGGTGTCCAGTGCAAGGATATTATCAAGTTCAGCCTCTGCTGAGAGAATACCATACCGCTTGAGCCTGTTCAGTATGTCTTCACTCATCTGTTTTTTATGGCCAGTCAATTCGCCTTCTGTAGTCTCTGCCAACAGTTCCATGGCTGATCGGCGGTAATTTCGAAGAATACTCTGGGCTTTCCATACCTCACGTTTATTTCTCAGCCCGTATGACTTTAAATATTCAAGTTCTTCCGTCATCCTGACAGATTGCCATGGATGCTTTGGGGTCTCGTATGATTTAGTGTTCTTACCTGGATATCCCATGCTTGTCACCGCCTATCGTGATTTCCTCTTAACACCCACACTGAGTCCCCTTCTACCAGTAGACCGGGTTCTCTGACCTCTCACTTTATGCCCGCGCTCGTGCCTTATACCTTTATATGAACGGGTCTTTTTGAGTGTGTTCAGGTCTTCTCTTTTAACAAGCAATACATCAGTGCCGAAAATATGCTTATCATCACCAGTTAAAGGATCCTTGCGCCTGTTCAACATCCATGTTGGCAGGATACTTTCGATATTATCGACAGTTTTTTTCAGGGCCTCGATCTGTTCATCTTCCAGATATCCAATAGTTGCCGTGGGGTCCACGCCGGATAAGTCAGAAATAATTCGAGCTGAACGTCGATTTATACCCTTTATGCCTGTAAGTGAATATTGTACGCTCTTTTTTCCCTCAAGATCAGTGTTAGCGACACGTACAATATGTTTAATTTCATCTGCTTCAGTATTATCTTTCTTTTTTGCCATATATTATCCTCCGATAGGACCATTTCCCATAGCCTTGGACCGTGTGTCCGACGCCACCCAATGTATTATGGGTGCGGTGTTTGGATTACACCCCATAGATGCATTGCTACTTAAAAAACCTTGTGTATCCTTCAAATGATGGAAAACAGTACACAATCCATATCAATCCGGCTTGTATATCCAGCATTCTGGATCTCCCCTAAGAATGTTACCATTTGTAAATGCCCTGTACCACAACAGCTGGTATTGCAACCACACGGTCAAGAAGAAATTCACAATAAATAATGTTGCTTGCCACTATGGAATGCCTCTATCAAAGAGGTGTCAAAAATGTCATCCTCTTCCAATTCCTGTCCAATATAACCCAACTTCCTGAGCACCGGCACAAACGCCATAGCAGACTCAATATATTCCCTCGGAAGCGCAGCACAGTACCGGGGAGAGATCTGGTAAACCTCCCTGATAAAATCCTCATCCACCACCTCAACCATTTCAGCCACCAAACGGGCCGCCCTCCCAGGCTCATCCCTGATAAGATTCGAAGCATCCTCATGAAGCCGCAGGAAATCCT
>JAUWTY010000043.1 GCA_030614485.1 Methanosarcinales archaeon
AAAAAGTCTCACAAATCAGGTGAAAAAATGATAAAAAAAACAATAATGGCTCTTTTTTTGATTGCTGTACTGCTGATGCAGGTCACTGCTGTAAGTGCAATGACTGCAAGTGATGCAAAGCAAGACTGGAGAGATGCGAAAAAGGTCAGTGCACAAAAGCAAGAGATACACAGGGATGCAAAAATAACATTTGCAGGAGATGCAAGCGAAGAGAACAAACAGGCGGTTGTAGATACAGGAAAAGATGTATTGGATGCAGCCCTTGACGAGGCAGAAGCATGGTTGCTGTGGAAGGACCTGGAAACCGAAGAAAACCCTGATATTCCCGATGACCTCAAAGAGACCATTCATGAGGATGTGGAAACAAACCTTGCAAAAATAGATGAGTTACGCTCAGATGTTGATGGTATTTCAAACCGGCTGGAATTGGGAATCGTGTATCTCAAAATGGTGGGTAGTTACATTGAACTCGTAACCGATGTGGCCAGGGACTCTGGAATGGTATATGTTCATCTTGCAAATACCCATATTGAAAAAGCTGAAGACCTTGAATCAAGGTTACGTGAGGAAGCAGAGGATATGAACGATAATGGAGACATTATCGAAAAACTTGAAACGGCCAGGGATGACATTGATGAGGCAAAAAGCAATGTTGATAAAGCTAAATCTTCGTATGAACAGGTAGTGCTCCCGGGATCCCCATTGATCAAATTCTCAGAAGGGAACAATTACCTGAGAGTGGCCAGGACGAACCTCCTCAGTGCGCACAGAAACCTGAATCAGGCATATATCCTGATGCTAAGAGGTGAATAACATGAAGAACAAGACAATCCTAATGGTTGGATGTATTCTGATGTTGAGTCTGGTCATTGCCGGTTGTGCAGATAATCAGCCTCAGGAGAATGCTGTACCAGACAGCAGTGATACCATTACACCCACGGCTGAACCCACCAGTACTGGAACGGATGTGGACGACGGAACTGCCACATCAAATGTAACTTCAGTGACCCAGGAAGAACTTGACCAATTAATGGCAGATATAGAATCACTTGAAAGTGAAGACCTGGGCGGTCTATCCAGCGATTGAACGTTTGACTGTTGAGGCGCAGAGGAGAAGTCAGGGAAGATACATCTCGTATGTGAACCCGATGCGATCCTCTGTTTCCTTGTATTTTTCATCTGTAACTCTTTTTCCCATTTTCTCCCTTGTCTACTGCCAGTACTCTTTAAAGGTCACCCACATTTCAGGCAGGTTCTGTTGCAGGAGTTCATTTGAAGTACAGCACTCATCTAACTTCCCCCTCTTCCCAAGTGACCTCCCAAGCGGCCGGGCCAGCAGCCTTTTGACCTTTGTTTCATACTGTGCCAGTAGGGTAAGGTCGTTCTTTTCAAGTGCAGCAATTATGGTATTCCCCGCTGCTTCAGCTGCCAGGATTGCACTGTTTATGCCCGCGCCGGTAACCGGGTCAGCCATTCCCGCGCTATCCCCCACCAGCAGTACATTGTCAAAGCACAGCTGGTCCCTGAGCCCGCCAATGGGCAGGGCACCCGTCATGTATTCGGTCTTTTTACCAGCCAGCCGCTCTGCAAGGGGGGACTCGGCAATAAATGCATCCAGATATTGGTGGGGTGACCTTGAACCCGCCTCTGTTATCCCCAGACCGACCCTGGCAGAGTCCTCACCGGTAGGGTATATCCATACATACCCGCCCGGTGCATAATCTGCATTAAAGAATATTTCACTTGTACCGGCCATAGGTTCGACACTTTTCAGGTGATACTGGGCGCATACTGCCACTCTCTGCTTATCCAGGCCAAGCAGGGATGCTGTCTTTGAGAACACACCGTCTGCACCTGCGATTATTGTTGCACTTGCCTCGCCGCCTCTGAAACTTACACCATCCGGCGTAAGGTCGAGCAGGGGAGAGCTCCATCTGACCTGTGCCCCTGCCGTTTCTGCCAGGGTAACAAGCGCTTTGTCAAAAACGGGCCTGTCTGCCACAAAACCATTAATGGTCTGGTCATGGAAAGAAAGGTCAGGAAAATAAGTACGCATATTTGTTATTTTGGACTGGACCCCTGATGTTTCCGGAAGTTCAATATTGATGGTGCTGCTGACATAACCCGCACAGGGTGACCTGCAAAAAGCATCCCTTTCCAGCACCAGTACATTATATCCAGCCTGAGCCACAGTTTTTGCAGTGATAGAACCTGCAGGCCCGGCACCTACTACGATAAGGTCATATTTCATAAATCACACATCTGATAATGGGTTTGGTGGTCATTGGTCATAAAAGTAAATCGCAGTTAAGTATTTAACCATTGGTCAACTTAAAATTATAGTGAAGTGGGTTCTCAATTATAAAGACCATTTATGCGGGGGTTACTAAATGGAAGTATATGAAGCCATCCGAAACAGGAAGAGCATCAGGAAATTCAAGTCCGGGCCTGATGAGACCATAACAAAAATTGAATGATTATCTTGAAATATAACATGAGGTGATATGAATGGCAATAGACCCAATATGCAAGATGGACGTAGATGAAGCAACAGCGAAATTCACTTCCGAATACAAGGGCAAGACATACTATTTCTGTGCCCCTGGATGTAAGAAAGAATTTGATGGAAACCCAGACAAATATCTGTAAAAAAGAATCACAGGAAAAGGTAGTAATTATGGTTAAAGACATTATGCAAAATATTGAAGAACTGACCGGGAATATCAAGACTATTGATGATGCAATAAATACAGCATTAACAATTGAAACGCAAGGACGGAATTTCTATCTGGAGAAAAGTGAAATTTCAAACAGCATTTCCGCCAAGGACCTGTTCGTGTATCTCGCAGCAGAGGAAAACAGGCACATCGAATATCTCAATGATTTCAAGAATACAGGCCGGGTTTCTATACTAAATGAAGTTCATCCTCCTGATTTTTCTCAATCTTTTGCTAGTGAATATTCAAGTGATAATCCCGCTGAGATGGATGTGCTACTTGGTGCGCTGCGTTTTGAACAAAAAAATGAGATTTTCTATCAAAAACTTGCTGCACAGGTAGATGACCCGGAACAAAAAGCATTCTTTGAAAAAATGTCGGTCTTTGAGCACGGGCACATGGAACTCATTGACGGATTTATTGAAGATGCCAGCCAGTTCAGGATGCAGACATAATTCGGGGTGTTGAAATGGAGGAAAATAATGAACCGGTCACACTCGCAAAAGGTATCTACTGGGTGGGTGCCATTGACTGGAACCTACGTGACTTCCACGGTTACGTAACACCCAGGGGAACTACGTACAATGCATACCTTATCGTTGATGAGAAGATTGCACTTGTGGATACTGTCAAGGCAGAGTTTGCCGGTGAATTGCTGGAACGCGTCAGCCGTATCATCGACCCGGCAAAGATAGACTATGTGATAGCAAACCATGTAGAGATGGACCACTCCGGCTCACTGCCCGCCATCATGAAGGCCGCACCCAATGCGAGGATATACGGCACTCGGCAATGCAAGAACGGACTGTCCCAGTATTATCACGCGCAGGGATTCGAGGGGTGGGATTTTGAGGCCGTTGAGACTGGTACCGAACTGAGTCTGGGTGCTAAGACATTGATGTTCATTGAGACCGCTATGCTGCACTGGCCCGACAACATGCACACGTACATCAAGGAAGATAAGATACTACTGTCTAATGACGCTTTCGGACAGCACGTGGCCACTTCAAAGCGGTTCAATGATGAAGTGGACGATGTGATGGAAGATGCCGCCGAATATTATGCTAATATCCTGATGCCGTTCGGGAAGTTGATACTGAAATATGTTAAAACAGTTGGTGAACTGGGCATCGAAATCGATATGATAGCGCCCTGCCATGGCATCATCTGGCGGACGGACCCTGGGCAGATTATTGAAGCTTATGGCCGTTGGGCAAGTGGTGAAAACGCAAAGAAGGTACTCGTCATCTATGATACTATGTGGGGCAGCACCCACATGATGGCAAGGGCAATTGTTGAAGGTGTGACAGCAGCCGGAATTGATGTGAAACTGATGGCACTCAGGAAGAATGAGTTTAGCGCGATTGTCAAGGAAATACTGGATGCTCCCGTGATATTGGTAGGCTCACCCACTCTGAACAACGGCATGTTTCCCTCTGTGGGGGGATTCCTGACTTACCTTAAGGGGCTGCGTCCCAGAGGTAAACAGGCTGTTGCCTTCGGGTCATACGGTTGGGGCGGCGGGGCCGTGAAGGCTGTTGAGAAGGAACTGGAGACTGCCGGATTTGAACTTATCGAGCCCGGGCCACAGGTACGATACCGGCCCGATGAGGAAGAACTTGAAAAATGCAGGCTGCTGGGTGAGCGAATGGCAGAAGCGGTAAAAATAAGTTGATGAATAAAATAATTCAATAAAGGAGTGAAAGAAATGGCACAATTTGATGACATAGAATCTGAAATATATGAATGGGCGAAAAAGAATGCTGAGGAAACGGGAAATAAATTAAACCCGGATTACGACATTGTAGCAATGGCAATTAAAGGGATTGCAAACCATAAGAAAAAATATGGCGAGCAGTATTGCAGCTGCCGGGAGATCTCTGGTAATAAAGAACAAGACCGCAAGATCATCTGTCCATGCGTGTACCGTTCCAGGGAACTCGAGCAGCGGGGAGCATGTAAATGTGCTCTTTTCGTGAAATCGGCATGAAATTTTCAGACATCGTGGAAGAATCGTAGAATAAATACTGTAAGTGTATATATATCCGGAGATTATCCTATGTAATCTTTTATCATTGTTATGTTGATAATATCCGGGAACCCTTATATCAATATTTAACAAATTAGGGAGTGGTGATATAATGGAAACTGTAAGTGTACATGAATCAATTAGAAAAATGCATAAAGTTATGCAAGCTGACGGTGTGGGTAACACCTTCGATCGTTTTGAAGCGCAAGGGAAACGGTGTACTTTCTGCAGCACAGGAGTGAGCTGCCAGTTATGTAGCAACGGACCTTGCCGGGTGTCAGCGAAAGCACCTTTGGGTGCATGTGGTATTGATGCGGATGCCATGGCAATGCGTAAACTGCTTCATCTAAATGTGATGGGGACAACGGCATACACGTTCCATGCAAAAGAACTGGCAAATACCCTGATAGCCACAGGAAAAGGCCAGACACCATTTACTATCACGGATGAAGGAAAACTGCGCATGCTTGCAGATAAACTTGGCATCCAGGGGCAGGATGTCAATACAATGGCTGTGAGTGTGGGGGAAGCCTTACTTGAGAGCATCCATAGCGATTCTGATGGAGTACTCAACATGGTTGAACTCTTTGCACCCGAAACCAGGATCAAAGTATGGAAGGAACTGGGAATCCTGCCGGGTGGGCCGCTGGAAGAGTCAATGGACATGACCACATCCAGCATGACCAGTATTGACGGGAATTATGTGTCCCTGGCGGTCAAGGCGCTACGACTTGGTATCTCAACCATTTACGGTGCCCTGGTGCCCCTTGAACTGGGCCAGGATATCCTGTTCGGCACACCAATGCCGCATGAACATGATGTTGATCTGGGAATCATTGACCCGGAATATACAAATGTAGTGGCCAATGGCCACGAGCCCTTTATTGGTGCTGCATTGATAGCTGCTGCCCATAAGGAAGAGAACCAGCAAAAGGCAAAGGATGCAGGGGCAAAGGGGCTGCGAGTGGTTGGTTCCATCGAGACCGGCCAGGAACTGTTGCAACGTTTCGAAAAAGATGATGTGTTCGTAGGACTTACCGGTAACTGGCTCAGTATTGAAGCTGCACTGGCAACAGGCGGCATTGATGTGTTTGCCATGGACATGAACTGCTCACCACCTGCACTTGGAGATTTCCAGGACAAGTATAATGTGACCCTGGTTTCGGTGTCCAAGCTCATTTCCGTGCCTGGTGTGGACAAGCAGATAGTGTACAAACCTGAAAAGGTTGAAGACCAGGCTCAGGAACTCATCGACCTTGCAATTGAGAATTTCAAGACACGAAAGGCTGCCGGGTTCGTCAAACACGACCTGCCCACACAGAAAACCATCACAGGTTTTTCAACAGAGGCTATACTTGCGGCACTTGGCGGCACCCTGGACCCGTTCCTGGATGCAGTAAAGCAGGGGAGTATCAAAGGCTGTGCAGCCCTGGTCAGTTGTACTACATTGAATGGCGGCGGGCAGGATGTCAATACCGTTGCAGTGGCAAAGGAACTCATAAAAAGGGACATACTGGTGTTGAGTGCCGGATGCGGTAATGCGGCCTTACAGGTGGCAGGACTTACTACCTTAGAGGCACAGGAACTTGCCGGTCCGGGCCTGAAGGCCGTGTGCCAGTCACTGGGCATTCCGCCGGTACTGAGCTTTGGGACCTGTACCGATACCGGACGGCTGACATTACTGGCCAATGCCATTGCAGATGCACTGGGTGTTGACCCTTCAGAATTGCCGCTTGTGGTGACTGCACCTGAATACATGGAACAGAAAGCCACTATCGATGCTGTATTCGCACTGGCTAATGGCTGGTATACCCATGTGGCACCTCTGCCGCCCGTGGGAGGTGCACCGAATCTGATCAAACTGCTCACGCAGGACATCGAGGGGCTTACAGGTGGAAAACTGGCTGTTGAGGCTGACCCTGTGGAAGCGGTGGACGGTATGGAAGCACATATTGTCAAGAAGCGGAAAGCTTTGGGAATTTGAAATTTGTGGCAGGGGTATCCCTGCTACTTTTTTTTATGTCGATTGCATGCCGTGGGGGCCTTGAAAATCATTGAATTCGATGTTAGGAATTTTCAGACATCGAGTGAGATATGTAAGAGAAAAAAAAGAGAGGACAGAGATAAAAAGATGTTCCAAATATGCTATACAAAATACTTGCTAACTGAATAACTGTATCCCGGTCAGGTAAATAAGGTTCTCTTTCCATGACCTATTATTCCGCATTTTTTCCAAAGCGATCAATCCTTCTTCTTTTGATATCATTTTTGCACGAAACAGGTAATAAAGTAGGTGAGTACTGAAAAGTGTAGGTGTATTAGTCTGTTTAAGCTTTGGCATTGCACGGATATCATCGGAAACAATAAAATCACATTTACCTTGAAGCGCAACTTCGATTAGTTCTTCTTCCCCGGTTGGTCTATTTGGTACTTCAATAATCGTTATATCATGCAGCATCTCCAATATTTCTCGTGAGGTTGCGGCATCATTATCAAAAAAGGTTCCAATCTCTTTAAGCTCAGATTGGATTTTTTTTGTTATTACAATATCTGTAGTTTCGAAAATTGTACTAAGATGACCACTATATTGGAGTGCTATCAAAGAACAGGTATCGATGGCAAATATCATTAATCACCAAATAATTTGTCGATTTCCTTTTTTCCTTTTTGTGTCATTTCATTAATCAGCTTGACATCTTCTGCATCATTACCGATAGCGGTCTGTAATTCTTTAAAAGATATATGTCCCATTGTATATTCCATAGCCAATGCTTCGCGATATTTCAATATATCTTGTTTAACAGCTTCAGCTAATTTCATTCTGAGCCATTCTGACCTTGGAACATGGAGCATGTGTGCTACTGTATCGATTTCCTGCAATAGGTGTTCATTCAGCCGGATATTTATTTGTGTGGTCATAATGTATCAATTAGTAGCATATTGATAGTAAATGCTATAAAGTTTTTCTTTTTAGTATTTTGAACGTTTTAAAATGCTCCATCATCCTTTCACCACAAGCCGGGGCCGGGGTGGTGTGCAGGGGTTGGAAGGAGGAGGGGAGATTTATGCTCGAATAATTAATAAATAAACGAGATTACATTATATAAATATATTTAAGCAATGAGAATATATTGTATAGATGAAAAGAGGTATTGTTTATGGTAAATTATAATGAAAATAAATTTGTACCACCAAAGCTTGATGATGATTTTTACCTAAACTTCATTGCCAAGAACATCATTTCTCCAGATAAACATCCGAGTGGTTGGAAGGAAGTTAATCTCGAAAACATGATGTTACGCTTGGGTGGAACACAAGGGGAGATCGATACGGTTTCACGCATCAGGTCTTTGAGGATAAAAGCAGATTAAAGACGAACGTATGTACTCTTTAGTAACAAGTTCATATAGTGGAAACTTTAATCTTAATATCAATTTTTTTTGTCACATTACATTAATTTAAATTTCAGATCACTTTTTCGATAAATACCAGCCAGTCCCCCTTTTCAAGAGTTATATTGTCAAGTTCTGGAGCCGGGTATATCGTATCTCCTCTAGTTACTTCAATAACCACTATCCCCTGGATGTCTTTTGGTTTCTTACCAATCTCTTCCATTGTTACTTCTCTCTCGTTCACATCAACGCCGTATCTGGATGTTAAAAGGTCATCAAGGAGTTTTGCTGAGAGTTTATTTTTTATCGCCAGGACCATCAGTCTTCCAC
>JAUWTY010000147.1 GCA_030614485.1 Methanosarcinales archaeon
TGCGAACTTGCCTGGACCTCATCGAACAGGGTCAGTTCACGGTCCATCTTTTTCGGGTCCAGCAACACCAGCATGCGGTCCAGGTCCCGTGTCTTGAGCAACTGCTGGAACAATCTTTCAATCCCCTCCTCCCCCATCCGCCTGCCACAGAGGTTTATTTCCCTGTGCAGTTCTGATAGCCCACAGTTTTCGCAAAGAAACTCGCCCCTGTACCTGATAGAACCCTTATCCACAGGTGTAAACCGTCCATCTGACAGGCATGTACGGCACACTTCCACCCTTTCATGGGTCAGGTGGTAACCTTCCAGCATCATCAGGAAATCCTTTTCAGATGCCTCGTCCCCGTGTCCGGAAACCAGTATCAGGTCTGCCATGCGTAACAGGTCAACGGCTTCAGATGGAGCCATTATTTTATCAGTCCCATCTTCAACCACCCGGAACTTGAAAGGACGGGGACCTTTTGAACTATGCTTCAACTCGAGGATGCCTTTTAACGATGCAGTGCTGCTACCATTCTTCAATATCAACAGTTCGATAGCTGCCCTGGTCGACCTTATTAAAACTATGAAAGACATATTAAAAAACAATCATTTACGAAGGTCATGAAGGTCATACGACAAACCTTCAGATTCAAGTCTGTTCAATAGTTGTGGTACTTCTTCATCCACAGATACCACAACAGAAGATAATCCATGGAAAGCTGCCTCCACCACCGATTCCTTGGTCCCGAACATAATATTAGGTTCCCTGCCTATATTGCGCAATGCAATCAAGGATTCTACACCAAGCACGCATAAATAGCATGCATCCCTGGTCAGTTCATGCAACATATCCAGATTAACATTCCTGGAACCGCCTCGCTCCACTCTCGGAACTTTGCATACAGTAATCTTTACATCATCCAGCTCTATCATGCCGTGCAGGTTAGTCACTCCCACATCCTCGCCTGCCTTTACATCTGAGGTTAGGACTCCACTCGCAGAACCATTTTGGTAAGTTGTAGCATACAATAATCCCTCACGCATCACAATTGATACCTTCTGGCCCGCTTTATTATCCTCATCCGCAATGGCTGTCCATACAGACACATGGCTTATGATATCTTCCATTACATATTTGGAATAACGCTTCAGCTCAGCCGCACGCTCAAGTACCCATTCAATCCCATTTTTAGTTACTTTATAACGTACCCTGCCGTCAGAAAAAATTAACCCCTCATCTGTAAGTTCCCTGATATATTCAGAAACCGCCTGGGGAGTTATACCCACCTTATTAGCAATCTCCTTCTGGCGTACATTTGGCTGGTGGGCCGCGATTTCCACAAGGATTTGAAATTTAGTACTTTCTTTTTTGCTATGAAGTAAGTCTATCATTCAAGAGCACCGACAAATTCGATTCTCTGACCTTTTACAAGTAATTTATTGGAACGCCGTGCGATACCTCTCAAATATAACGGACTTGTTCCCACCGCCCTTGACAGACCGGTCATAGACTGGTTACCATTGACCACTTCAGTTTCAATCAGTTCCATCATATTCCTTATATCGTCGTCACAAGTAAAAGTTATCATGAGCAGGTCGGCAAGATCCTCAATAGAACACTGGAAATTCACCTGTATCTTAGAATAGGAAGTATGAAATTCTTTTGTGGGTGTTTTTCCGGGTTCAGGCATCCGCCACTTGCTTTCAATCAAACCACTCTTCTTCAAAATTGTAAGACTTTCTCTCACTTCAAAATTGAGCATTTCCTTAAGCTCTTCTTCGGTGTACCAATCAACCAGAAGATGATCAAAAACTTTCTTGTGAGTATCGGACCCGAAAGTACGTAACAGTGGAACGAGATCCGAAGGATCATTAATAATGCGAGTTCGTTTACCCATTTAGATTAACCTCTTTAGCTATATATGGTCTTTTAATTTGATAAAGCTTTTTAAAAAAACCAACCTGAATTCACTCGATACTTATTAGGTCAGATATGCACGAGATGAAAAACCATTCAAGGTCAAAGGTTATGCCAGTTTTAGTACTGTGGTTCCAGTCCCTCGATCTTTGAGAATGTTGTATCCGCTTCTTTTCGTATAGCCATACGGTCACGTTTATCTTTTTCTATCTGGATGGCTTCGACCGCAAGGGCGTATAGGTTCTCAAGTTCTGATGTGGTCTCCAGCGTCAATACAGAAAGGACTTTTGGTACCTCTCCGTTTCGGATAATAACCCCTTTGAACACATGACCGATATGAGACGCCAGTTTGTCAATCTCACTAGAAATATCATCAATGCTCAGATATTTGCGGTCACCCCTCATAATTATCATCGCCCTGCTGCCTTCTTCGAAAACATTTGAGGAGAACAGCAGACCGCTGGGAGAAAGACTGTCGTGTATGACCGAACGAATCGTGTTCTTCCCATCGCCTTTAGCAAATCCGATAGTGGCAAAACCAGCCCCCCCCGACATTACCGTTTGGAAATCACCCAGGTCAGTAACCATCATCATCTCACTATCCAATGCTTCAAGTAAAAACAATAACCGTTCAGCTATCATGTTGTTTATGCCATCATAGGCACTCTGTATGTCTCCACCAGCATCTTTCAGGAACTGGTTATCTGCCAGTATTATGCCATCAGTTCCGCTGTCATACATTTCCTTTAGACAAAATGCAGAGTTTTGGAGATATATTGTACCTTCTTCCCTGAAAGGGAGGACTACTACAGAATAAATTGGAAAATCATATCTACCCTTCAATTCTTTTATTAACAGCGGGCTAAATGATGAGCCTGTGCCGCCTGAAGTCGACGTAATGACAAAACCAACATCAAACTCCCCTCTTTCTGAGATGTTCCTCATTATAAGGTCCTTGTTGTCAGTAAAACATTGCTTACCCACAATGCGGTTTGCACCTACACCGTGCAGGTTAGGGATATGGATTCGGTCCTTGGCTTTTGTATAATGCATCTCCTTCAGATCATTTATAGCGGTGTTTATTGCTATGGTCTCGACCCTTGAGGGGAATTTCTGGCGGGAATAATATTTTGAGAACTTACCGCCACCAAAGGCTTCCCTATTGACAGCGTCCAAAATTCTGTTGCCGCACTGACCGGCCCCAACCATCAAGACATTTAACAATTAAAAATCCTCCTGAATCTCATTTTTTACATCCTGAACTGACTGCGTCTCCAGTGCAACCAACCTGCTATGGCGATTATGATGATAACCGGAGTAATGTATACATAAATCGGATATTCTGCCAGGGAATCATATTTACCCTTTTCAACATAGAACATATTTGAAGTCACTTCTTGAGATATATCTTCTACGCCGTTATTATATGTCAATTTTACTGTTAAAATGTTAGCTCCGACTTCATCGGCTCTGAGTGTGAATTTATACTCGTCCTCATACCTTGCTCCAAATACGCTCTTTTGAATAATAGGTTTCTCATTTATTATGTCGATGTCTTCTGAGCCCGAAAGATACGTTAAGTTATTAGGAATTACCGGA
>JAUWTY010000076.1 GCA_030614485.1 Methanosarcinales archaeon
CATTATTTTTTCTATTTCGGTATTCCCTGCACGTTCGCCTATACCCAGGAATGTCAAGCTTGTCCAGTTGGCACCGTGCCAGTATCCTGCAAGGGAGTTGGCTACTCCCAGACCGAAATCATCGTGGATATGGGTCTCTATGTTCTTGACCCCGATCTCATCCTTCAGGTATTTGATCATTGATGGAATGCCATAAGGTTCATCAACACCCTCAAAAGGCACTCCCATTCCCAGTGTGTCGCAAAGACGGATAATACAATCAGGATCGATTTCTATGAGTTTCTGGATCAGCGGGAATACAAACCCGTAATTATCGGCACGGGTCATGTCTTCGATATGAGCCCTGGTGCGCAGTCCATGGTCCACAGCATACTGTAATGCATCAACATATTTCTCTTCGGCAGCTTCTCTTGAAGGGAGCCCCATTTTGTCAAAAATATGGGAATCAGAGACTGACATGAGTATGCCTGTTTCTTCTATTCCATCCACTTCCAGTACAATATCAATGTCAGCGGGGTTCGCCCTGGCCCATCCGGTAACTTCAGGGAATTCATAACCCTTTTTCATCATTTCGTTGGCCGCTTCCTTGTCACGCGGGTTAAAAACGAATGTTTCCAGTTTTTCGATCCCCATCTGGTGGAGATATTCGAATATCTGCAGTTTCTGTTTCTTGGACATCACAATACCTGGCATTTGTGAGCCGTCCCGAATTGTACTGTCGCTTATAAACACTTCCTGACCGTGTGGTAGTTTTATTTTAGGAAGGTCATCATAGTCTTTGTATACTTTCATCGAAACCTTAATTGGAAGTGGAAGGTTAAAATAGTTGTTATTTCAAGTTTTGAGGGAATATTTAATCTATAATTACCTTGCTGCCAACTTACAATTTTCAGGAAAAATGTTTCCCTGGAATAAACCAGGGAATTTTAATTTTTATCAGGCACTTGATGCTACGTAGACTTTCCCGAACATATTTGCAGCTACAAGGCCTACATAAAAGTTTGCAAAAATTATTATCACCTGGCCTATGAAAGGAATAATGAGAATGAAACTTACTATAAACATTAATGCGTATAAAACAAGTATAGCAATAATGTATTCTCCAATAACAGATTTTATTCTCGATAATATTTCTCCAATCCCGAATGCAGCACCTATTGAATCTTCTTTGGCATAAATTGATAATGCCATCGGTAACAGAAGACAGACTATAAACATCAGAACCACACTGATCAGGGAACCTCCGATAATAGTCCCTATACTGGCAGGGGAAACATCGTCAGATGCGATAGATGAGATTGCAACTCCACCTATTGATAGAAACATTACAGCCAAAGGTATGAGCATGTAAATAAATACAACAATGACCACAAGCAATCCTTTAACAAACAGATTACCCCAATCATCCCATTCAGGCAGGCTAGATTTGCCATCAATGCCCCCACGCATAGTTTTTAAATAATATCCTAATGCAATGAAATTTACGATGGGTATTAGCATTAGCAGACTACCAATCAGTATTTTCTTAATCCATTCAACGTCATTTGCAGGAAACTTGACAGTTTCAACAATATCCATAAAATATTACCTCCTTAAAATTAAAAGCAATATCAATTTTTATAACATATACGCAATCATTTAAAATTACAATAAAAAATTATATACTGTCATGACATTTATAGTTATCGTGTGTTTGACACCCCAGTTCTGTAAAATCATTTAATACATATAAAACATCTAACAATACCTCAAATCATGAAGATAAGCTTTAGCAGGGATGAAATGTATGAATGACAGCAGTAACAAAAAAATTCTATATACAGCCACCGTTCTTGTAATGCTCGCGGCCATTGGTGTACTTCTATTCTACGCACCCGTGCCCATAAGTCCAGGTGAGCGGGGCACATATACTGATTCCCAGGGACTGGTGAAATATATATCCACCGATGCCCAGTGGACAAATTATGTATTTAGTTTTCATATTGCATACTTCCATATCGCTATTGCACTAACCGCGTATTTGGCATTCCTACTGGTATTTATTTTTAGCATACTCTACCTTCAAAAAGGCAAGCAGGAATGGGACATTAAAGCTGCTGCGTCGGCTGAAGTAGGAGTACTATTTGGAGGACTGACCCTCATCTCCGGTTCTATATGGGCCAAGGCGGCATGGGGACACTATTGGCCTCCTGGAGACGTGAGGCTCAATACTTCGCTGGTGCTATTCTTCATTTATATCGCTTACCTGATGATACGACAGGCTGTAGACTCTCCTGAAAAACGTGCACGCCTGTGTGCCGTCTTTGGAGTTATCGGTTTTATCAGTGTGCCCATTAGTTTCATGAGTATCCGCATCTGGTCTGCCACCACAACCCACCCCACTGTACTGGGCCCGGGTGGCGGTGGTATGACTGGCAGTGCAGTCCTCGTTCCCATGCTGGTCAATTTGGTTGCATTTGTGCTACTGTGTTTTTCATTGATAACCTATAAAGTGGATAACGTAATGCTGGGCGAAGAACTACTGGCTACCAAGAATGAAAAGGGCGTGTAATTACTTCATACACATCTTACGGACAATACAGGCTATACAGACCAGATGGCATCCATACCGGTTCAATCATTTTTATTCCGTACCACCCATACCATACCCCAACACCCCAGGGTAAGCGCCAGCGCAACCCAACCGACCACATCCACATTGGGTGTATGCAGGTACGGATGTGTTCCTACAATATAATCGAAATAGTCCAGCACCACAAAGACAGCAAGCAATAACCCCATACGTCCGGTGCCAAGCCATTCCATATCCTTGAGCAGGGTGAAGGCACATAGTATCATACCGATGTGTAACAGGAACAGCACAGACCTGAACATCCATGTCTGCGGGGAAAAATAATAATCAAAATCATACAACAGTACAAAAAGTGACCAGATGCCGACTTTGTTGAGCCCTATAAAAGTGAACGTATCGAATAGGTTGCTGCGTCTCCCCATTGAATAAGCTGCCAGTGCCAGCACGTACATCAATGTAAAAAACGGGCTGTCAGGCACAAGCGGCCAATAGTATACTGGTGTTATCCGCAACTGCCATTCATAATAGTAAAACCCAAAACCAGTACCAATGATGGATGACAGCAATAAAAGGTATCTTGTAATTGGGTCAGCCTTGAATCGGTGGAAAAATTCTTTGCATTCCATGATATCCCTGGTTCCATCTACTATAATCCTGTAGTTCCCGATTTCAAGTGCGTTCTAGGGGACGTGCAGGTACTCCACCTGAAAAACCCTCAATATTTTTATTCACAAGGGAATGGGCAGATACCACAGAACCATCAGCGATTTGCACCCCAGGCAGTATAGTGGTGTTGGCACCCACCATCACATCCCTGCCAATGACCACAGGACCGGTCACATATTCTTTTATCAGGAACTCATGGCACAGGATGGTGGAATTGTAGCCTATGATAGTGTTGTCCCCAATCTCGATAAACTGGGGAAAGAAAACGTCCATGGTAACTTCCAAAGCTATGGATACATTATTTCCTATCCTGATACCCATGCGGCGGTACAGCCAGAGTTTAAGGGGGAGCGATGGCGAGAACCGAGCAAGGACCATAAGAATGTAATTAAAGGCAAGTCTGGCCGGTGATATCACCTGTTTCCAGTACCAGAGTGAGTTGTGTACCCCATGGGATGGGAACCTGTTGAGAGCCCGTTGCGCCGTGTTTATACCTCCTTGACGACCTTTCCCTGTTCATGAGGCACAATCTTAAGTTTCCCGCCAGGGAATTTCTGTGTAAGGGGTTCAGTACCTCGTGCAGTGTTTACACGATCCATGAACACTGCCAGGGCTGCTATCTCTGAATGGGGCTGGCTGCCAACGGCCACGTTCCAGTCCGCAGCCTGGTAGATATAAGGCGGCACCTTTTCTGCACCTACCACTACCATAAGAGAGCCTTCCTTTGAAATATCATCAATAACATCCGGCAGGTTCTGCCCGTACATGGTCAGGTGAACAACACGTCCCCCTTCATCCTTCCAGCTGCGAACCTCCTGTTTCCATGAATCCACAATCCTGGCAAAGAAGCTGCCTCCCCAACGACTGGCAACTTCGTTGAGGCTGTTAATCACTCCTTTATCATTTGACGCAAGCAGCATTCCACTGGCACCCAGGGCTCTTGCGGTAAGTCCTACATGGGTGGTGACCCTCTGGTCACGTTCGGGACGGTGGCCGAGGCGCAGTATAACAATGTTCATATCCATAGATACAGGCATAATTAAATATAAATCTGGTCACCAATATCGGGTGCAATTGCTTTGACTTCCAGGTTATCTTTTATCCATGCTGCGAACTCTGATGTCCTGTCACCGTGTACGCATATCACGACCTGGCATCCTCCATCCACCTGGTTTCGTACCATTTCTTTTAACCCGGAATCGTCGCTGTGTGCCGAGAAATCATACAATTCCAGTTCTGCAATAAGGGGGATAATCCTCCCTTTATCTTCATAATGTCCCCGCTCAAGTGCCATACGTCCATTGGTTCCTTCTACCTGGTATCCTGTCAGCAGGACCTTTGACATAGGGTCGTTATATAAGTGTTTCAGATAATACAGTACCGGGCCGCCGTTCAACATACCTGCAGTGGTCACGACAACTCCGGGTTCGTCCAGTACATTTCTCCTTACCCTGCCATCCACAGGACTAGCGAACTTGAAGGCCTTATCAAGCCTGACTGGGTCTTTCAGGTAATCAGGATGCCGTTTGAATATTTTATACACTTCTTTACCCATACCGTCTACCCATGACCTTATGCCGTGTTTTTCCAGTATCATAAGCACTTCCTGGGTTCGCCCGATGGCAAAGGCCGGTATTATTGCCCATCCGCCATTGTCAACGGTAGCCTTGATGGAGTCAACAAAATCTGCCTCAAGTTTTGGTCTGGGATTGTGTTCAGTGCCATAATAAGTACTCTCGACAATTGCGATGTCGGCGGCAGGTAATTTCTCTGCCGGTGCGAGCAGGTTGGTATCACGGTCGTCCACGTCCCCTGTATATACCAGACTGCCGCTTTCATTTTCAAGATATATTGATGACGAGCCTGGGATGTGTCCTGCATCATACAGGGTGCCTTCATATCCTGAAGCGTTAAAAGACCTGCCGTAGTCCACGGTATTGGTATGGGTCTCAAAGTCCCTGACATCTTCTATTATGAATGGCAGCACCTGTCCCTTTGCCTGTGCTATCTTCATAGTGTCCTTTGCCAGGAGTACCCCTAAGTCCTTTGTCACCGGCGTCATGAATAAATCAGGCTTCATATCCATCAGGTTGGGAACGACTCCGCAGTGGTCCAGGTGACCGTGGGACACGATGACCGAGTCGGGCTGCACGCCGCCAACTGGATACTGGGGCGGTTCGGCAGGTTTCATACCATAGTCAAGCAGGATATTGTCGTCCACTACCACAGCCGAACGGCCGACTTCCCCGGCGCCTCCAAGAAATCTTAGGTTAATGTGTATCGCCTCTGTAAAGTGTAGTTTTGATTAAAAGGAAGTTATTCTAACTTATTTATTTCCTTTTTTTTGTTCAATCCCCCGTTAGTCAAACGTTGTGCTGGCACACCCAACCGCAGCAGAGCTGCGGGGTATAACGATTAGGATGAAAACATCAAACCTAAACAAGTCATATTTTATAGTCATCGGACCTGTTTTAACAATCGAAAAATGCCTTCTTTGAAGGCAAAGCCCTACATTTTTAAGAAGAAATGAGATTAATGCATAAAAATATCTAACTGTTGCATTTTTAGATGATGTTCTCGGTCTAACAATATTTCTCATCCTGTATGATGCCTCAATAGCGAACCTTTTTCTATAAACTGTACTGACTTTTCGCGGAGACCAGTTAACACCAAAAACAACAAAACCAAGGTTTTCGCATCCTTTTTTCCCTCTTTTTCCTTTGAAATATTTAACATCAATAACAATATCCAGCAGAATTTGTTTCTTAGAGTTTTTCATGATATAAGTATCACGTCT
>JAUWTY010000124.1 GCA_030614485.1 Methanosarcinales archaeon
AAATGATTAAATTCACAACACTTTTGCCTTGATTTCAGAAAGAGTGGATTTCATATATGTGATCTTACGGCTCAAATACTCGTATTTTTCGTACCGTTCATCCTTTGTATCCTTTCTGGCCATTGAAATATCTTCTCTGAAGGCTGAAGTATCCTCCTTAACGCACAATACTCGCCAGCCCATCCCCTAGCTCAACCTCACTTTGCCACCACCCAGATATCCTGCTCACATCGGCACTGGAATGCTTAATATCTCCTGCCCTCTCAGGCTGGTACACAATATCAGTCCCACTTCCTGTAATATCCAACACCGTCCGTGCCAGCTGATTGATGCTCACACTGTGACCTGTAGCCACATTGAACACCCCACCATCCCCGTGTTCCATAGCAGCCACATTGGCCCGTACTACATCAGACACATGCACGAAATCCCGGGTCTGCTCCCCATCCCCATATATCACCAGCTCCTTACCCGCCTGTGCCCTGGACATGAAGATGGGAATCGCTGCCGCATAAGCCGAGCCCGGGTCCTGCCGTGGCCCGTACACATTAAAATACCGCAAACATGTGGTGCGAAGCCCCTCCCCATTGAACATCCGGGCCAGGTATTCGCAATCCAGCTTTGAAATGGCATAAGGTGATTCGGGCTCGGGCAGCATATCCTCCCGTTTGGGCTGGACCGGATTATTGCCGTACACCGCAGCCGAAGATGCGATGACCACCTTTTCCACGCCTGCCGCCAGGGCCGACTGCAGCACACCCAGCGTGCCCAGTGTATTTATCCGAAACGCTTCCGCCGGTTGCCGGCAGCTCAGGGGGACTGATACCATTGCAGCCATATGGAACACATAATCCTTCCCAACAACTGCTTTTTCTACTGTTTCCGGGTCACAGATGTTTCCTTCGATGAGTGTGATATTAGCATTGTCCGGTACATTATGCAGGTAACCGGTTGAGAGGTTGTCAAGCACAGTTACATCATGACCTGCCAGCGAAAAATGTTCAGCTATATGTGAGCCGATAAATCCGGCCCCACCTGTAACAAGTATGTTCTTTTTCTCATCCAGTTTTGAGAGTATGCGTTTCTTATCAGACTCCTCCATCTTTACACCTCAAGACCGGAATAATATAAATCAAGGTGAGGTTTAAAGTCCTCATATTCCCTGATGGTTTTCATATTTATATTAAATAATTCTGCGTGGTCCCTGTAATATATAATATCACCGGTTGACATGATATCCTTCTGGATATAGAGCGGCAGGTCCTGGAAAGTCTGGATGTCAAATATGCCACTGACCCTACCGAGTATTTTCATCCTGAATTGAAATCTCTCCCCCTTATTCCCTTTATAAAAAACAGCAATATCGATATCTGACATACCTGACATTTTCCCTTTTGCAGCAGAGCCATACAAAATTATAAATCCTACCTTATCTCCCCCCATCTCCATAATCCTCTGACATACACCTGATACTTTCTGCTGTACAGTTGTATTCAATTCCGGTCCTTTCATAAAATTACCCATTGAACTTATAGAATATTTCATAGATATTAATTTCTATCGGCTTGCTAATCCCCTACTTTTCTAAAACAGCCTTCGCCCCGGCTACAGGTGGGGTATGAACACAAACAGGAACACATTCACCAGCCCGTGCGTCAGGGCTATCAGCGGCAGGCTCCGGGTCACCTGGAACAAATAGCCAATGGCAAGCCCTGCCATGCTGGTGAACAGCACCATGGGAAGACCCAGTATAGTGCGGACCCATGTGTCACCCAGAGGTGGAATTAATATGAAAACTGCGGTCAATATGACCAAAATAATTACTACTAATATGTCATCAGGAATGGTTTTTCTATCAAACATTATTGGGGGTAATAATATTCAAATCTACTTAGACATTATCATGATAATGCCATGCATTGGCATGCGGAATGCTTAAGAAGTGTCTTGACATTGGAATAACTATACAATTTTAACCATAAAAGCAGGAAGTAACACAACATGGAATTCTGTCCCCAGTGCAAGAGTATGATGATGCCGTCAGGCACCAAAATGAAGTGCAAGAAATGCGGCTTTGAAAAAGATAAAATAAAACGCGCAAGTGTTGTAGAAAAAAAAGAATTCAAGGAGCGCGAGGTCACAGTTATTGAAGGCAGCGAAGCAGCAGGACTGCCCACCTCAAAAGTAATTTGTGAAGAATGCGGCAACGACAAAGCCTACTGGTGGTTGAGGCAGCTTAGGTCAGCCGATGAAAGTGAGACTCGTTTCTTCAGGTGTACCAAGTGTGGCAGGACCTGGCGGGAATATGACTGAAAATTACAACTGATATTGTTGGCATTATTATAGTTCCCTGCAAACCAATTCAAGATCATCAAGGAACTCTTCCAGCCTTTTCTCGCTAAGATGTGGCATAATTACCAGTCTCAATGCAAGTGGACTGCGTGTTATTGAAGTATACCATCCCTTCTGTGCCATTATCTCCCTTACCTTTAGAGTATCACCCACATCAAGCACCACCACGTTCATCACAGGGTCTATCAACGGCTCAACACCAAATTCCCTTACCCGTTCGACCAGTCTGCGGGTCAGTTTCATGCAGTACTCCACAGTATTACGGTATCCATTCATACCCATATGCTGCATCACAGCATACGCGGCCGCCGCAACCGCTCCACTTCGTGTCCCGCTCAATGAGTATTGTGTATCGATAGTAAGGTACGGCGTATGAGTACGCAGTTCGTGCAGGTGTGAGCGATCCCTGAACAGCAATCCCCCTGCCGGTATAGTGCACAGCCCCATCTTATGAGGGTCTGACGTCATCGATGATACCCCTGGCAGCCTGAAATCAAAATCATATGTTTTATCAAGGAAAGGTATGACAAAAGCCCCGAACGCCGCATCCACATGCAGGAAAATCCCACGGTCCACCGCTATATCTGACAATTCCCTGATTGGATCTATCTGCCCAAACTCAGTGGTACCTGCTATACCCACCAGAGCCACCGTGTTATCGTCTATTTGAGCTTCCACGGATGCCGGGTCCACCTTGAACTCCTCATCCAGTTCTGCTTTCCTCACGTCCACCCTGAGCAGGTCAGCTATCTTATCAAAGGAAAAATGGGCTGACTCGGAAACCACTATATTGGGATTATCGCTGATACCTGAATTCCTGGCAGCACGGATGGCCTGTATATTGGACTCGGTGCCCCCCGTGGTGATGTATCCATGCACTCCAGGGTCGCCCAGCATCCGGCCCAGCATGGCGACAACTTCATGTTCCAACTCATGTGTTCCCGGGAACAGCCCCGGATCACCCAGATTTGCCTCCATGAACATCTCATGGGCTTTGACCGCTATCGGATGTGGGTGTGTACACATGGCACTGAGCACCCTGTCATAAGATATGTCCCTCGCCCTGTAAGCAGAAAGCTGCTCCAGTATATCCTGCTCGTTTTCACCCTTGTCTCTCATCTGAAGCACATTAGCGTCAATATAGGTGTTAAATAATTCTATTCTAACTCCAATTGCAGCCTTGCAACCTCTTCTGCCCTGCGCATGATATCTTTCACCTGGATTCCGGATGAGCTTGCCACCTGCTTGCAGTCTTCGAACTCTGCTGATATACCAAGGATGCGCCCCCCTGTATCACAGGCTTTCTTAACCCTGACCTTGTACGGCTTACCTGCCGCATTAATCTCCACCTGGATTATGCTGCGCCTGGCAGTCAACCTATGTTTGACCGGTACCAGCCTGACACCCAGACTGCCGGTCTCAACCATAATCCTGCGGGCCAGCCTGTGTGAATCACCAGTCTTGCAAATCACCTTTATCAGTGAACCGCTGCGTCCTTTCTTCATGGTTGCAGGTATCACCGACACATCCAGGGCACCTTCATCCATCAGTTCCTGTACCAGGTAACCCAACACTTCCCCGGTCACATCGTCTACATTAGTCTCCAGCATCTCGACATGGTCGATGGCAAGGGCAGGGTCTGGTTCACCCACTACGGTACGCAGCATGTTGAGCATACCCACATCTTTTGAACCTGCCCCGTAACCAGTGCCTGATGAATTCATTTGTGGATAAACAGTACAGGTCGTGCCATATTGTTGTGTGAGATACGCCAGGATGGCTGCCCCCGTAGGTGTCAGCAGTTCATGCTCCACAGGCCCGCC
>JAUWTY010000084.1 GCA_030614485.1 Methanosarcinales archaeon
CAAGGCTGGAGAAGGTGGTGGGCAGGACCGATGATTTACTGATGGTGCGGGGTATCAATTTATTCCCTTCCTTGATATAGGGTGTGTTGGTGGGCATTCCTGGGGTGGGCGACAGGTTCCAGGTTGTTATTGACCGCAAGCGGCATGAGCTGGATGAGATACATATCAGGGTGGAGTTGGTCGAAGGGGGTTTCACTGGTGAGCTTAAGGACCCGGGAGAGGTGAAGTGTAGTGTGGAGGATAAGCTGAAAGCTGTGCTCAATCTCAGGACAGTGGTGGAACTGGTTGAGAAAGGGGGGCAATTCCAAGGATTGCGGGGTAGACTAAGGGTGTGGTGGAAGCATATGGGTTCATTGGTGAAGGATTTGTTTATAAGAGGATTGGGAGAGGGGATAAGAATGAGCATGCTATGAAATAACAAGCAATTTTGCCAGTAAGAACATATTTAATTAAAGGGGTTACAAATAGCATAAATAAGGTGAAATAATGAAAACTATAAATTATACTGCAAAAGTGTTGCCTGACGGGCATATATCGCTACCTTACGAGATTAAAGAAGCGATGGGTCTTGCAGTTGATAGTGTAGTGAAAATCACATTAGAAAGAGATGTGCAAAAAGAGAGTGCAATGAAAGCATTTGGTGTCTGGTCCGAAAGAAGCGAGATTAAAGGTGGGATCGAATATGTTGAGGCTATAAGGAGCGGATGGGATAAGAGAACGAAGAGGATCGATAATGTATAAAGCCCGGTTCCTTGTTGACACGGATATCATTATCAATTATCTAAAGGGTAGGGGTAATGCCAGGGATTTTCTTATGAGGATCATTGATGAGAGAGCATTAGGGTTCTTTTCGGTCATAACTGAAGCTGAACTGTTATCCGGCTCAAGAAATGCTGATGATGAATCCGCGATTTATTCAATCCTGGATTGTATGGAAGTGATTGAGGTTGAAAGAAATATTGCTGTCACTGCCGGAAAATTGAGGAAAAAATATTATGCTGCATATAAGACCGAACTTCCTGATGCCATAATTGCGGCAACTGCCAGTGAATATGAGCTTATATTGGCTACTGCTAATGAAAAGCATTTTAATATGTTCAAGGAAATCGAAGCTGAATATATTAAAGAACTCTGAGTTCATGTGAGTTAGTACCAGTCTGTTGCTAAGTAAGATTGAAGACATAAATTATATATTTTACCAGCCATCACCCGAACCCCCTCACCCGCCTCCCAGCACCACAGCCAGCACACAATCCCGGTCAGTGCTCCCTGCTCATCCTGCCGAACCCGGCGGTGTACCAGCGGCGGCGGGCTGTCCTTACATTCGAGGCCGGGGCCGTGTTCTGGCTTTCCCTGCTCACCGGACCCGGGCCACACGAATCCACAAGGCTGGCTGCTGGTAAGGTAAACAGGGCGGGCTGGCAGGTGAAGTGTAGCCAGGGAAGAAGGGGGAACTGGTGCTGACCTCACTGACCAAGGAGGCCATGCCCTTAATACGCTGCCGTCTCGTAGATATTACCAGTATCATTGAGGATGAATGCCCGTGCGAGCGCACCTATATAAGGCTGGATAAGGTGGTGGACAGGACTGATGGTATACTGATAGTGCGGGGTATTAATGTATTCACTTCCCAGATAGTGTGTGTGCTGGTGGGCATTCATGGGATTGGCGATCGGTTCCGGGTTGTTATTGACCGCAAGCGGCATAAGCTGGATGAGATACAGATCATGGTGGAGTTGGTCGAAAGGGGGTTTTACTGGTGAGCTTAAGGACCTGGGAGAGGGGAAGTGTAGTGTGGAGGAAAGCTGAAAGCTGTGCTTAATCTCAAGATAGTGGTGGAACTGGTTGAGAAAGAGGCAATTCCGAAGACTGCAGGGGAGGCCGGGAGGGTGGTGGAGATGAGGGGGAAAAACTGAAAACCTAGATCAGAACGCCCTGGTAATATCAGGCCGCTTCATTAACAGGGCGACCATTATACCAGTGAATATACCTGCACCCACCGATACAGTAAAACCTCCGACCAGCAACATAGGATCGATAGCGGGACTGACATTGAAACCAACAACTCTGGTAAGCACGCTATTTAAAAATAGTTTCCCAACCACGGCCAGCAGTACTCCTATGAGACCTCCCCCGGCCGAAAGGAACAATGATTCATAGAATACTGATTTTAGAATGGAAATCCTTGAGATACCGATGGCGCTCATTACTGCCATATCACCCTCCATTTCACTGACCGACATTACCATAGTCGTGCCGATAAACAACATCCCAAGGATAAAAGAGACCAGGGCTGTGGCTGCTGCTGTTGCCAGGATGCGCTTATCACTTGCAATCTTGAAAGCAGTATATTCAGAGCCTGATAATACAAGATGGTCGGGGTATAGGTTTTCCAGCAGGGGTCCTGCATCAGGCCCCTCGACCAGTATCTGGTCTGCCCTGTCACCTTCCAGATTTCCGGTAATATACTGTAATTCAGATATATGGATCACTACAACAGGAATTCCAGAATAATCCACTGTATCTATGATATTTACCACCCTGAAGCTCTTAGGAGAGGCAAAGATTCCGGTGGAAATGTCAAGGTTCAACCGGTCGCCCACACCCAGTCCAAGGAGGTCTGCCATCTGCCTGTTAATAACAGCTTCATCGGTCCATCCTCCTCCAAAGAAGTACGGGTCACCGCCGGTAAAACCGCTTGCTGCAAATGGCATGACATCAATTGCGCCAGGGATCACACCTGTTGCAAGCACCACACTGGTCTCATTTGGATCATTGGTATATGCATATACCACCCTGTTCAGCACAGGACTTGCCCCTTTGACCCTGGGGTCAAGGAACAGGGTCTCGATCTCACCGTGGACATCACCCAGCATGGTCTGCCCCGAACCTAATATCGGGTCCAAGATGTCCGAATCAGCGGGCACCACCCAAAAATCGATGGAACCTGAGGCGGCGCTATTCTCTTTTAGACCCAGGCTTACCGAAGTCAGCAGTATTATCAGGGCGATGGCAACACCGATTGCTGTCATGGTAAAGAGTGTCCGGTATCGACGACGGTACAGGTTCTTTAATGACATCTTCAGGTATGTCACAGTTCGATTCTCCCGTCTTTTAGATGAATAATCCTGTGTGCCCTGGAAGTCACTGATTCGTCATGGCTTACTATTATAATTGTCTGACGGGATTCGCGGTTAATGGATTCAAATATATCCAGGATGCGTTCCCCGGTGACGGAATCCAGTTCACCTGTTGGTTCATCGGCAAACACTATGGCTGGCCTGTTAGCCAGTGCCCTGGCAATGGCCACCCTCTGTTGTTCCCCTCCGCTTAACTGGGAGGGTATATGGCGGGTCCGGCTGCCTAACCCCACCGATTCCAGCAAAGACTTTGTCCTTTCCCTTCGTTCTTTCCCGGGTACACCTGCCTCACGCATTGGAAGTTCCACGTTCTCGAAGGCGGTGAGAGTGGGCAAGAGATGGAATTGCTGGAATACGAACCCCAGTTGCCTTAGCCTGAGCTTTGCCAGTGCCTTTGATGATAGCGTTGAAGTGTCTGTATTGTTGATATAGATCTTACCAGAGGTGGGACGGTCGATGCAGCCCAGCATATGCAACAAGGTGGACTTGCCTGAACCGCTGGGTCCGTTAATGGCTACAAATTCTCCCCCCTCTATCTTTAGGTTCAGATCTTGTAGGGCATCTATGGCGATATTGTTAATCTTATACCGTTTTGTGAGGTTAATGGCTTGTATTATGTTCATGTTAAGTTTTTATAATTGGTTATTACCGGAATATATATAGTTGGTTCGTATCAAGGTCCTTGATAAAATATAACCTGCTCTTTTCAACACCAGATAACTTATCTGGGTTCTTCAACCAGATAAAGCTGGTCTTGGTAGACAATTTATTGGTCTTATATATTTTTACTACCATGGCTACACTCCACGACCCGCTCTTTAAAAATTCATATTACCTGATGGGGAATACTATACTCTCAGCCGGTTCCGGTTTATTTTTCTGGACATTTGCGCCCCGGTTCAATTCACCAAAGGAGTTGGGGCTGGGGTCTGCCATGCTGGCTGCAATGGGGCTTCTCTGTATGCTCTCGCTGCTTGGGTTTGACATTGGGCTGATCAGGTATCTGCCTGGCGAGGAGGATAAGGGCGGGATGATCAACTCATGTTTTGTGATGGCCGGGCTTGCTGCGGCGCTGCTTTCGGTGGTGTTCTTGTGCGAGCTGCATATCTGGTCTCCTGCGCTTCTGGTCCTGCGTGAACGTACTGGATGGGTACTGGACTGATGCGGGGACGTTCGAGAGCTTGTTGAGGGCGGGGGCTATGGTGGAGACTTTTAAGGAGAAGGCTAATAATAGATAAGCTGAAATATTAAAATAGGTGAAACGTATTATGGAAACAACTTCGAAATATGAAGAACAAATATTGAACGATATACGTGGAATTCCTCCTAATTTATTGCCGAAAATATCTAAATTAATACATTTCATGAAGGATGAAATATTAAGCGAATCCGAAAAACCCCTCCTGGAAAAAAAGAAATTTATTTCACTTGAAGGCATTTTTCAGGGTAAGGTCGAGCATACGAGTGAGGAGATCAAAGCTGTCCAGATAAAATTGAAAGAAACATGACCTATTATATAGTTGATACTCACGGTCTGGTATGGTTTCTGGAAAAAAGCCCGAAACTTGGGGAGAAGGCACGAGAGGTATTTCTTGATGAGGATTCTAATCTCATTATCCCTACGATTGTATTGGCAGAAATTAAATTCCTATTTGATAAAAATAGATTTTCCACATCCCTGGAGAATGTTTTCAGTATAATAACTGACGATCCAAGATGTATTGTACATCCACTTGATATTGATGTGATTGGCTTGCTTCCTACTACATTGGAAATCCACGATGCAATCATCACTGCTACTGGATTACTTTTTAATGAGAGGTCAAGCTCTATGGATGTAATGATTATTACGAAAGATGTGGAGATAACTGATAGCAAACTGGTAAAAACGATATGGTAATGGGAACTGCAAATATAACGGTTGGCGGGCAGCGGGTGCAGGGTAAATAATCTATTGTCCAGGCATATGAATAACTCACCGCAAAGGCCGCGAAGGTCGCAAAGACAATGTTACCTTAACTTCACCTCATGTGCGTACTTTGGGATATAGTATAACATAAATTATATATTTTAACAGCCACCAGCTGCGCCTCCCACGCTCCCCGGCTCCTGGCCAGCAGATATTCTCACCCACTCACCCTGCGCAAAATTCCTTAATTCTCTCCCCCCCGAACCGATGCCTTATGAACCACCACACGTGCCGACCGAATACAGTGCAGAACGGACCGGGCATGGGTGCGGGAGAGGGGAGGTTGAGATCACGGATGTGAACTATGAGTATATCAGGCGGGATCCAGGCTTGTGTTGACTGACAGCAGGATTTGCAGATGATTCTATGGAACATAACAATATACTTTCACCCTCATAAGTTTCAATAAAAAGATAGGATTATAATGTTTGAGTGACTAAAAAATGGTTATTATGTCAACAGAAATAAGAAGAGAACTTATGAAATTAGGCATAGAAGTTAGTGATTTGAAAAAAACGTCATTTTCCGGAGCAATAGATGTGGCTCCAGAAGTAAAACTTAAGCGATATCATGCAT
>JAUWTY010000094.1 GCA_030614485.1 Methanosarcinales archaeon
AAATGACTCAAGAGCGATTGCAAAATGGAACCCAATTCTATGCTAAATTGTCTAATGGCAGAAATGCAGAGATTAAGATTATGCCTGATACGGCTTCTCAGACAGCTTTACAAAGATTAAATTTGAGAAATTGTACTGAAGATTGTAGTATTGAACTCAAAGAAGTAAATATTGGAGATCAAGTAAGAGCTGTTTATGAAGTCCAGGCTCAAAGAAACTCAAAAGTTTTTGGGATTTTTGGTGCAAGAATGCAGGTTCAAGCACAAGTTGATGCTGAAACAGGTGAAATAATCCAAGTTAATAAACCCTGGTGGGCGTTTTTAGCAGTTGAATCCGAAGAATAATTATTTACTTTTTTTACTTTTTTTATTTTTTTGCCAGAATAACACAACCTAGCACAGGGAAAAATCAGACAAATTTATACTTGTGGGCGGTGTGTCTACGGCAAACCCCCACGGATGCCCCCGAATTCATTCGGGGGTGAAAGGGGTAGAGCTTAAAATCAAATTATGCCAAACAGGTCTGCGAAGAAAAATACAACCTTGACAATTGTAACACCTATCGCCTCTTTGACGCCGACTCCTTCGTATGAAATATCTCCATTTTTAAGTGCTTCGTTTGTTGCTGCAACCGGGTCGGCAGAGCCTCTGATCTCCTCTACTACAGCCTCAGTCGTAATTAATCGAAGTGTTGAATCGGCCGGTGCACCGCTGGTTAATTCAGTGATATATCCATCTGAATTAGTAACTGCTCCCAGCACGATATCTCCCCCTGGTTTTTCGACAATTATGTGTATGGTCTGTCCTCCAAATACCGTATTAATAAGAGGAATCTCCTTGACTAATTTGTCCAAAAGAGGATTATAGATATTCTCGAAAAAATGTATTGCTTCTTCTTCAGTTAATGCTGAAGCCACCGGAACACAAGAAATCGACACTAATAAGAGAATCAACAATGAAATCAAAACTTTTCTAACCATATTCTAACTACTCCAATTTATTATAATATATAATTATGTTCGTGCTTAATAATGTTTACGGCATCACCCGAAATTTTTTTATTATGCCACACCGCTGAAATAACCAACCCCAAGTACCATTATCGATGTTCCAGGTGTATTTTACCTCTCCTCCATACCAGTTCATCTTTTCAATATACCATTATCCTGCCTTCAGATAATCCTGTGAATTTCTCGAAGTTCATAAGGTCTTCCACTGGCAGTCGGTCAGTTTCCTCATGCATGGGAGGCTCATCCATTGGATAACCTATGGGTATGATGGTCAGCACATCAAATTCTTCTGGTATGTTCAGTATCTGCTTGACCTTGTCCTTTTCAATAGTGGCCCATGCCGTACCCACACCCAGCTCCCAGGCAGCAAGCATGATATTCTGGACAGCCATGGCCCCGGCATGTTCGGGTTCACCCACCTGCTGGTGGAATGGGTACTTCGCAGTGATGGGGAGTATTACCACAGCAATAGCCATGGGCGCATCGCACTTAGATGTGGGTGAACATTGAGCCAGTTTTTCCAGCGTGTCTTTGTTCCTGATTATTATAAATTCCCAAGGCTGGGTATTGAATGGGCTGGGCGCCCACCGTGCTGCATCTATAATCTTGTAAAGCACATCATCGGGTATAGGGTCAGACCTGAAATTATGGATCACCCTTCGCTGTTTAATTGCATCTGTAACATTCAAAGATAACTTCCCCCTTATTGTTGTATTTATGAATCAACACTACTTTACCCTATATGTTGTACGTTTATACATGGAATGGTGATAAATAAATTTCAGAATGTTCCTTACAAACTCTTTGAATATATGCTGCATATTCCATAAACCCCATCTTACTAAATATCATTACCATCCAATACATTACCGATGCTCCCCCCACATCTAAAAGGCTACCTCCAGATAGCTACCGCAGCCACACTGTTCGGCCTTATTGGCATCTTCGTAAAACTCACAACACAGATGCCCCTGGGTTCCATTATTTTCTACCGGCTGCTGTTCGGCCTGGCTACCATTGCGCTCTTTTTCGGATGCTGTGGCCGACTTAGTGAACTGCATCTTGGGGATAAAAAGCTCTATATCCTGCTGTTGGGATTATTCCAGGCCGGGACTATGCTCTCCTATTTCATTTCGGTCAAATACACATCGGTTTCAATAGCTGTCCTGCTATTGTACACGGCGCCGGTATATGTTACACTGCTTTCGCCCATCATTTTAAAAGAATATATCACCCGTAGCAGCCTACTTGCTCTTGGTATCTCTATCGCGGGAGTTATTATGGTCATACAGCCCGGTGCCCTTTTCAAAGATGTGGATAACATGTATGTCATGGGGCTGGCTGCCGGGCTGGTTTCAGGCCTGTGCTATGCCTCAATGATCATGACTTCAAGATATCTCAGGGACCATTATTCGGGTACGGCGCAGGCGGCCTGGGCCCTGTTCATAACAATGGCAATTTTCTCGCCTTATGCTACCGCCATACCGGGCAGGGTGGTGCTGGATAACCTGCATGTCCTGATCCTGTTCGGACTGCTGCCTACCGCCGCCGCTCTTATATTATATCTCAACGGGTTGATGCGTGTCAGGGCCCAGAGCGCCAGTATCATCGCACTGCTGGAGCCGGTCAGTGCTGTGGTCTTTGCCTTTATCATACTCAGCGAACCCATTTCATATGCCATAATTATGGGCGGCGGGTTTATATTACTGGGTGGGGTGCTGGTGAGCCGGGCGCAGGTGGGCAAATACATTCAGAAATGACCGCCCTGTTTCAGGGCAGTCCTGCTTCATGTTGGCCCGGTTCTACGAGCGGGACGGGCGGAAGCTGGGGCGTTGGTGCCTTCTCAAGTACGGTTTCAAGTCGCACCTTTTCTTGGCCACGGAATACTTCTACTTCCACTTTATCTCCTACCTCGTGTTTATTGATGACCTTGATCATGTCCTGCATGTTATTTATCTGGATATCATCCATCCTGGTTATGATATCTGCCATCTCTATGCCGGATTTATTTGCTTCGCTGTCTGGCACTACCCTGGTCACCACCACGCCTTTGTCAATCGGCAGACTGTAGTATGCCATAAGTTTTGGGTTCACGTCAACTGCATTGATACTAAGCCAGGGTCTCACGATCTCCCCGTGCTCCCTCAACTGTTCGGCAACCCACAGGGCAGGGCCGATGGGTATGGCAAACCCGATTCCCTGTGCAAAGGGTATGATTGCGCTGTTAATGCCTACCACCACGCCCTGGCTGTTGATGAGAGGGCCGCCGCTGTTGCCGGGATTAATGGCAGCATCGGTCTGTATGAGCCCTTCCATGAATGACATCTCTGTCTGGATTGAACGGTCGAGTGCACTGATAACCCCGGCTGTGACCGTGGGGCCGCCTACCAGACCAAGGGGGCTGCCAATAGCTATGGCCATCTGTCCTATCTTGAGATTGTTATACTTAGCCATCTCGGGCACAGGCAGGCCGGCGGCATCAATATTGATGACTGCCAGGTCCATCATGATATCAATACCTTTGAGTACACCGGGTAAGGTCCTGCCGTCATCCAGTGTCACATTTATTTCAGATGAGCCAAGTACCACATGAGCATTGGTCAGGATACACCCGGCCTCGTCTATTATAAAACCTGAACCCACACCGGGTACAGGATGTACGTGCAGGTGTGCGTCCTTTATCAGTTTTACTTCACTGATGTTGACCACACCGGGTATTACCTTTTCAACTGCTGAAGTTACTGTATCGTCAAAACTTATCATATTAAAATGCCCCCGAAAGTGTTGGTACTCTTAGAATAAGCGGCGAGTTGTTATTAATATTACCCGGACCTCTACAGGATGATGGCGTGAATTTTGGTTTATTATTATTACAGCCAGAGGGACAGCAAGAAGGAGGGTTCGAAGTATTTGCGGGTGCAAAGCGGGAAGGTGTTGTACCAGTTTTCGGTACGGGTGAAGCTGCCGAAGGAGGCTTCGGGGGGGATGTATGGGTTTTGATTCCATGTGTCTGTGTATTTGGAATGGTGGATTCGAAACATTTCTATTAAAGAAGATGTTAACAATGTGCTTATGTTGATTAAACATGACAATGAAAAATCTGTAAAATCCCGGCGTAATGTAGATAAATTGAAAGAACTGCGGGGTTTTGTAGAGTTCAAAAAAAAGAGCATCTATTAGAGGAATTGTTTGAAAAAAAGAAAGAGATTAAGAGGGATGAGGGTATCTTCAAAAGAAGAACTGGGTGATCGCATAAGTCAGTATTTTGATGACATAAATAAATCCCCGGTTATATTTAAATGGAAATATAAAATGGATGAAATGCCTGGCGGAATCGAGGTATGATTTGTGTAATCTTATTTTGGAATCGATGTACTAGTACTTGATTGTGCATGATGTTGCCGATATATATTTGGATTATCTCTGGAAATAACATTTTCATGGTCATCGTAGATCATGAATACTTATAGGCAATAATTGGATTTTGATATTGTGTCCAATAAATATAATATGATTCATGAGAATAGATAATTAATATATATCTATAAAATAGATTTATTGATGCAATAAAGCAACTTTAATATTTAAATTGATGTAGGGTAAAAGAATATTATCGGATATAATAATTGAAATGGTGCAGTCCAAATGTCGTTAAGTCGAGATAAAATAATAATTGTTTTATTAATATCAATAATTTTTATATCTACCCCTTTGATAGCAAATGCTATATTTTCAAAAGGACATGAAACATATGAGACGACCCCGACTCCAACTGATTTTTGTGCTAAATGTCATCCTACACAGACAGCAGTAGTACTTAACAGTGAGCATGGATCGGCTGGCTGCAGTTGCCATGGTTATAATCCAAATTCAACAACATTGAATCCGGATTATAATATAAATGAAACCCATGACCTAAGCACAAAGGTCTATTGTACCAGTTGCCATTCACAATATGACAACGTGACTGGAGATATTACCATTCATTCAACCACTGTTAGCGGACTGAACCAGTCTGGTCACTATTTAATGAATATATCTTCATTGGATGCACTTTATAATCATACTGC
>JAUWTY010000087.1 GCA_030614485.1 Methanosarcinales archaeon
GGGTTGGCGGATTACTTTGAAGTGATGAATGTCCAATCCCTTGATATTGATGGGGATGGTTATCCAAACGTCTGGGATTTTGATAATGATGGCGATGGCGTAGAAGATAATATTGATTCATCTCCTTTTGCCCATTCCTCATCCTACGATACTTTCAATTTTAATGTTAAAACAAATGGAAATCCCACATATATCGACTTCCAGCTGCGACCCCAGAATCCTGATAATGTGAGGCTGGCTTTGCAGGAGTGGGACTGGCCGTATGATAATAAGGGTACGATGCAGGACTTGGATAATTCAACAGATGATGTGCAAGTTGTCCCCATGCTTGAACTCACAATGAGTTCTGTTCCTAATCAAACAGAGGTGACGGATTATGGCATTGGAATCTTTTCGAATACTGCGTATGTACCTCTTGTTCAGGTCCAGGGTCTTGGAGCAAATGCAGCCCTGGCTGGTAAAATGTTCTATCCTGAATCTGCACCTCTTGACCTCCAGGTGAATGCAAGTCTTATCTGGCTGGTAATGGCAAAGACCGATTCTATGGAAAATGGAACTGTAATATCCGAAAACACAACCCTAATAAAATACCAGGAAAACTTTACGCTCACTGGTTTCAGTATTGAGGAGAGTTATGGTAGTGATGTCGGCCTGTTCTACAGTGATAGCATAAACCAAACGATAGCCACTAACTTTGTAATGGCATATTCGTTTTTAAGAAATAATCAATCTACTTTGTATGATATGCCTGCTGAATTCACTGATAATAACGTGAGTGTGACCTCAAAAATAGAAAGCTTTTCGCATCGTGACCTGGCATTATTGAACATTACAACCAGAATGACACCTGATGCACTGAACTCGCTGCCAGGGGACAGGGTTCTTCCGGTTATTGCCGCATCTGAAAATAACTTCACAAAGAAAGAGTTGTCTGAGCTTGATTCAAGTTCTTATATTCTGGGAAATAACCTCACAGTAAACCTTAGGACCGAACCGATAATTACCTTAAAAACGTTAAAGACAAACTGGTATAATACAACAAATCAGGAACCCCTTGAAATAAAAGATATTTTAACTGAGTTAAATAATTGGGGACAAGCAATGGGACTGGATGATGACACGATATCCTCCATGATGATCCTGGCAATTGCTTGGAATGTAGGTGAGTCAACAGTACCAAAAATTGGTGATGAAAGTACTGATTTTAATGTGGTTGAAACAATCAAGGTTGTTGACCTTGTTAATACAATCGTAGGTTCTACCTTTTTCTCGATTTCAGCTTTATCTGAGATTATAGGTATCGTGACTCAAGGAGTGTATAGGGTTTTCTTTTCATTAAATTACATTGGTGAAGTTTTCCAGGGTGCTTTGGCTATTGTGTTTTCTTCATCCAAAGCTTTGGATAAAGTTGTATCTGTCTTTGGGACTATTGCTAAATTTGCAAACGGATTGGGGAAAGTTCTTACTGTTATTGCTGCCATCACAATGGTAATAGGATTCGTGTTTGATATTGGTTTTGCAATTTGGGGTTTCTTTAAAATTGCAATGAGTGAAGGATGGTCATCAACAGGCACTTTCCAGGGAGCTGTTTATGCTACAATTATGGGTGTATATGCAATTAGTCTTTTAGTCATTGGAATAATATTGCTGGCAGTGGCATTCATTCCTGTTGTAGGGTGGATAATTGCACTGGTTGGAGGGATTATCATGGGAGTGATTGCATTGACCGACTTTATACTGGGATTCTTTGGTATTGGAATTTCGAATCTGGTAGAAAAGTTAGTGAGTACATTCCATCAAACTTACAGGAATACTGAATTTTCCCTTGATGTTATTAATTCCTCAATTGACATTAATGATCACAATAAAAATGGATTCAACGTGGGAGACAGGATAACATTCAGCAGTTTTATTAACGGTACAGTTTTAAGAACATCTGCCGGTACATGGGAAGATGTTAAAGAAAGTTATGTTATCCCTCATTATAATGTCAAGCGGTGGATGACCGAAGATACACCATATGCATATTGGGTTTCACCATATGGTAGTTTTACCAACAATGTATCGTACTCTGAAATAAACCCTGATTCCAAGAACACCACATACGAGATAGGTGCATGGATAGAACCAAAATGGGGTACCATTAACTTCCCTCTGGCTATCCTTTTTGAAGCTGATTATAAAATAATCTATACTGATAGGAGAATTGAATGGGATTTCTGGAACGGTTATAAATATACACGCCTGAACCAAACAGGAACCACCCAAAATGAGCTTGACACGCTCTATTTTGATGTACTTCCAGAAAATATCAATGATTTTGCCAACTGGTATCCGTTATCATCACTAGATAGAGATCACGATGGGCTTGCCAATAATATAGACCCCTATCCATGGAGCTGGGATAGCGATAGTGACGGGTTGAGCGATATATTTGAACTGGACATTATTGGGTCTGATCCGGGAAATGCTGATAAGGATGGTGACGGGTTGAATGATAGAATGGAACTTATCTACGGTACGAACTTGACAGAATGGGATTCTGACGGGGACAATTTATCAGATTACAAAGAGATCAATGGTTGGGACATCAATTTCAATTACAGCGGCCAATCCTTTAACATGACCGTACACTCTGACCCGCTGATGCAAGATACCGATGGCGACGGTGTGGATGACCAGATGGAATACTGGAGTTTCCTCAATCCCAGGTCGAGGGACTCAGATGGTGACGGTGTCGACGACGAGCCAAATCCAAAGGTTATGACCTATGTTAATTTTGAAACTAAATGGGGTACAGAGGGTACTGGGGATGGGCAATTCGATCATCCTAAATCAGTGGCTGTAGATGATGACGGTTATGTATATGTTGCTGATTCAGGAAATAAACGCATCCAGAAATTCGATTCCAATGGCAACTTCATTACAAAATGGGGTAGTAATGGTACAGGAGACGGACAGTTTATAGACCTGAATGATGTGGCAGTTGATACAAATGGTAATATCTATGTAGCAGAAAATCACTGGAGTTCTGTATCACCTAATGATATGCGCATCCAGAAGTTCGACTCCAATGGGGTTTTTATTACCTCATGGTGGAGTAACTCTTCTGTCATGGCAGTTGATGCTGAAGGTTATGTCTACTCTCCCGCAAGAACAAACTTCTGTATTGATAAATTTTATCCTAACGGAACCCTCATTAAAACATCATGGTGTGGGGGTGCATTAGGAATGGAAGTGGGAATTACAGCACTTGCTGTTGATGCTGATGGTAATGTCTATGTAACTGACGGGTTTGATTTGTGGAATACCGGTATCTTCAAATTTGATTCCAACGGAACCTTCATTAAAAGATGGGGGAGTGAGGGATATCTGGATAAGAATTTCACAAACGATAGGGGATCAGGATGGCCTGAAGGTTTGGCAGTGGACGAAAAAGGGTTTGTTTACATAGCTGATACATTTAATAACCACATCCAGAAGTTTGACTCCGGTGGCTGGTTTGTCACCAGATGGGGGCAATATGGTACTGAAGACGGATTTTTCATTAATCCAACAGGAATAGCTGTTGATAAACAAGAAAATGTCTATATCAGCGAGGGATTTTGGACCAGCGGAAACCGCATCCAGAAGTTCTCCCAGATAACAGATATTCCACCCCGTAATGTATCAGATACCATTGACACCGATGGCGATGGATTGACTGACATGAACGAAACCAGGGGCTGGAATGTAACCTTTACCAATGTAAGTGGCACCTTCTCGCTTCATGTCACAAGCGAGTTTTTGGCAAATGATACGGATTTCGATGTACTTTCTGATCTTGATGAGTATAACCATTCATCAAATCCCAGAGATGTTGATACCGACGATGACGGGCTTAACGATTATGTTGAGATGATACTGGGTACGAATATTACCCATTATGATACCGATGGTGAAGGCCTGGACGACGGCACTGAGATCTCTTTCGGCAGTGACCCCACAAAAGTGGATACTGATGATGATGGACTCACTGATTTAGAAGAGTTCAATTATTCCTCTGACCCAAAGAAAAAGGATACAGACGGAGACGGATTGAAGGATAAGGATGAAAAGGACTTTAAATCGAATCCCAGGGATCCGGATTCAGATGGAGACCTCATGTTCGATGGGACAGAGAAGAATAAGAGTACAGACCCATGGAACCCGGATTCGGATGGCGATGGTTTGCCGGACGGGTATGAATTACTTTATAACACCAGTGCAACGAATAACGATACCGATAAAGACGGTGTGCCTGATGGTGAGGAGATTGACAACAGGATGGACCCATTGAACAATGATACTGATGGTGATGGGCTGAACGACTCTCAGGAGCTTGAAAAGGGTACAAACCCGCTAAGCGGTGATACAAAGGGTAACGGATTGAACGATTCTGAAGATCCATACTCATTTGCACCCAACGTGGATAGGATCTGGGTTGCTTATGACCCGGATGATGACACCGAGCAGCTTATTGAAAACCTTGAAAAGTATACCAATGTAACCGTCTTCCAGCCAGGTGAAATCCAAAACTATTCCAGTAAACCTAATATCCTACTTGTTGGGAGGCCGGAACTGGAAAATAATACTGCCGGTAACATAATCTACAGTATTTTGAATGCCTCTTCACCGGATACCCTCGCCAGAATGCTGGAATCAGACTATGACAGGTTCTATGTTGATTACGATATATGGAACACATCCCAGACCGTTGTCATGCTCTCACACCCCTACCCTTCGGACCATTATAAGGTATTGGACCTGTTCAAAACCCTTAACCAAACCATTGAATATCCAAATATAGTCAGTGATTTCAAAGCAGATGCCATACAGGAGATGGGGTCATTCATCATGGTCGAATTGAAAAACCCTGTGAAACCGTCAATCGAACTGATACCATACAATGAAACAAATATTCCACATAAATTTACTTATGGATTGTATGGAAATGAAATCGGTGTAAAATATCTGGATATTAATGTCAGTGAAAATGTCATGAACGAAACTGTCAATAATGTAAAGCGGGCACTTATAGTTATTTATTATACTGCTGCAGATCTTGACAGAACAGGTGATGGAGACGCTGATGGTCCAGGGGATATTGATGAGAAAACATTAGGTATCAACTGGTTCAATGACTCTGCCAACAAGTGGGAGAAACTATCAACTGATATGGATTGGGTAAACAATATTGGAATAAATACGACAAATGATGTCATCTACGGCAGGGAATACGAGGGGTATGTCTGGGCAAACGTGTCCCATCTCAGTGTGTATGGGCTTTCGGGGAGTGAAATAGAACCACAGCCCGATAAGCTAACTACAACGGAAGATGGAGTCCGTATTATTCCAATGTTTGAGGCGGTTCCGGAATTGACTTTCTTCAAGCAAATATCGCTGTTGGCTGGTGTTGAGCAGAATATATCCGTTTCAAATGTTTCCGGCATATATGAAATAACTCTTAATCATCCTGAAAATGCCAATCTGATGCTGTATCTTTCAAAAGTTAAATCCCTTCCTGCAG
>JAUWTY010000180.1 GCA_030614485.1 Methanosarcinales archaeon
ATTTTCGATGAAGTGATAACGGGATTCAGGCTTGCCATGGGAGGTGCCCAGGAATATTACAGTGTTTCACCCGATCTGACCACACTGGGCAAGATAGTGGGTGGCGGTCTTCCCATTGGCGTGATTGGCGGTCGTCGTGACATCATGCAGCAAATATCACCTGCCGGTAAGGTGTACCAGGCAGGGACCTTTAACGGGCATCCGCTTTCACTGGCATCTGCACTTGCTACCCTTGACGTACTTGAAAAAGAGAAGGTCCACGAGAAGTTGAACCAGAAGGCAGACGGCCTGCGCGCCATGCTGCGGGATACTGTGAACGACCTGGGGCTGGACTACAATGTCAGTGGCGTGGGTTCAATGTTCAAGGTGTTCTTCGGTGAAATGCCTGCCAATTACCAGGAAGCTTTGAAATGTGATAAGGAAGGTTACTTTAATTTCTTCCACAGGATGCTCGATAGCGGCGTGTTCCTGCCTCCGTCACAGTTCGAGACAAATTTCCTGTCAGCTGCACACACAGATGAAGATATTGATGCCACGGTTGAGGCATACGAAAAGAACCTGAGGCCTTAACCAATGATAATAGGTACCCGTGGAAGTGCCCTGGCCCTGGCACAGGCAGACACGGTAGCTGCTATGCTAAAGGAGCGGGGATTTGACACTGAGTGCAAGATCATAAAGACCAGCGGTGATGCATTCACTGACCGCCCCCTGCACCAGGTGCCGGGAGTGGGTGCGTTCGTGCGCGAACTGGATGACAAAATGCTGGACGGCGAAATAGACATCGCAGTCCACAGTATGAAAGACATCCCTACTGAGCGGCCTGATGAACTGGCCATTGCTGCCGTACTGAAACGGGATTCACCTCTGGACGTGCTACTGACCAATGACGGGTCCACACTGGATGAACTGCCTGAAGCGGCCATCATTGGTACTACGAGTATGCGCAGGCGCGCCCAGCTTTTAAGGTACAGGCCAGACCTGGAAATCCAGGACCTGCGAGGTAATATCAATACCCGCCGACGTAAACTTGAGGAAGGTCAGTATGACGGCATCCTGCTGGCAGAAGCTGGATTGCAGCGTATGGGCTGGGAACTGGACGTGGTGCAGCTTGACCCGAACCATTTCTGTCCGTCTGCTAATCAGGGGACAATAGTGGTGGTGACGCCGAAGGATACCGAGGGTCACAAAGCTGTATCTCTGCTTGACCATCCCCCTACTAATCTTGAGACAAAGCTTGAGCGTATAGTGATAGGAATTCTGGGTGGAGGTTGTCTGGTTCCTATTGCCGCTTTTGCTACCACAGAGGGTAATAGTGTGAGGATTCGGGCTGAGGTGCTGTCACTGGATGGTGATAGGTTTGTAAAGGTGGATGAGGTTGTGCCTCTTGAGAACTGTGAGGAAGAGGCAAAGCGGTTGGGTCACCTGCTTGTTGAAAAAGGCGGTCAGGAATTAGTGAAGGAAGCAGTGGAAATATTATCGATAACTTAAAAAATCAGGCATCGGGAGAATTAAACTATTTTTCCATTATTTGTATATCTTTTTCCTATGCCCTATTTTTATTACAAGAATTATCAGGTTTCCCTCATCAATATCTAAAATAACTCTATAGTCACCCACCCGCAATCTGTATCCAGGTTCACCGACTAGCCTGGTCACATGAACCTCAGGCCGGATCTTGATTCGTTCTAATGTTGAAATAATTCTTTTCTGAATATCTTTTTCTAATTTCTTCAATTGTTTTAATGCACTGTCTGAAAATATGACCCCGTATGTCATAATCCCAGCTCTTTCTTGACCTGGGCAAGTGTGTGGACTTTTCCGTCTCTAATTTCATTACGGGCTTTTTCGAGTTCTCCTTTTGTCTGGTCGTTCAATTCCTTGGTGTCGTCTATAAGGTCCCAGATCACTTCTTCGTATGTCTCCCTGTCAAAGAGTTTCCTATTAATTAGTTCACTGTGAAGTGTATTGCTTATCTGTATTGTAGTCATAGTGGATTATAAGTTACTATGGTATAAATCTATTAGTGTTGATGCAAGAAGTTATCATTCAGCTCAATAAGAAAACTCTGATTTCCCATTCAGGAAATTATATCATACTTCCAGAACCATAAGAAAAACTATATTTTAACTTAAGAAAACGGAGACTACCATATGAACAGCAAAAAACTGGGCAAGGTATACCTTGTAGGTAGCGGTCCTGGCGACCCGGAACTGCTCACGCTCAAAGCACGCAGGCTCATAGACGAGGCCGAGGTCATAGTATATGACCAACTCCCTGGAAATCAGATTTTGACCAGCATGCCCGAAAATGCCCAAAAGATAGATGCCGGAAAATATGCAGGTAGCCACACCCTCAAACAGGAGCAGATAAACCAGGTACTGGTGGATAAAGCTAAAGAGGGTAAGAATGTGGTCAGGCTGAAAGGCGGCGACCCATATGTATTCGGTCGTGGCGGCGAGGAGGCGCAGGTGCTGGTTGCCAATGGCATTGAAGTTGAAATTGTTCCGGGCATCACATCAGCAATTGCAGCACCAGCCTATGCAGGCATACCTGTTACCCATAGGGACCATGCCAGCATGGTGACCTTTATCACAGGACACGAGGACCC
>JAUWTY010000010.1 GCA_030614485.1 Methanosarcinales archaeon
ACCTGTTAAATTGATATATTTCACATAATTACAGTCAAACTCAAAAGAATAACTGACCTCCTGGTCAACACCAACAAACTGGCGGTCGACTTCAGAGCACAGAATGTTCTCGAATTCCTCGCCAGAGGTGCCACCGCCACCACCACCGCCACCTCCAGTGCTGGGTGGTTTGTAGGGTGCAATATATAGGGTATAGGTTAATATGGTGATGTTGTTGTTGCCGGCAGCATCGTATGCATAAATGGTTACTGATTTGGTGGCATCGGCAGTAACCGTTCCCTTCCAATGAGTAGCATTTTGCCTGGTAAGATTATTGTCATCGGCAGTGACCCTGGTCACACCGATGTTGTCCGAGACATTGACCGTGACTGTTATTACATTGCCGATATTTAGACTTGTATTCTTATCCAGAAATGCATTGCTGATGATTGGAGAATCATTGTCTGTATTATTAGTTGTGGTAAAGTTATAGATAGTACTGTTGTTGCTGTTTCCAAAAGGATCTGAGCTATTCACCATGTAATAGTATTTTGTGTCATTTGTGAGATTAAAAAGAACAATTGTGTGATTGAGGACAAATGTGGAGTCGGATTGGGAACTCATATTGGAAATATTGGCATATTTTCCGTATCTCACAGTTGAATTGCTCAATTCATTGCTATCCCAGGAGATGGAAACAGAATTGTTAGAAGCTGTGCCGTTTGATATATTTGATATGACCGGGGGTGTTGCATCGAGTACCTGTATTGCAAAAGTATCCTCGCCATAAAGCCCTGCAGCATCGGTGACATTCAATTTAATTGTATAACTACCTGGGTTTAAATATGTCCAATTCACCACTTTGCCGTATGTTTCAAAAGTCAAATCTCCATCCAGGTCCCATGAATAATTAACAATACCCACGTTATCGCTTGAATTGTTGGCATTAAACCAAATTTTAACATCTTCATCTACTGTGATGTTTGATGTATATATTGATGCACTCGGGGGGTCAGTGTCAGCTATCAAAGTAACACTGGTACTCCTGTATGCAACAGTTGAACGATTGGATAACTCATCTGAATATACATAATTGAGAAGGAGGTAATCGCCCGGTGCCCAGCTAGTGTTTGTTGTTAAGACATGTGTGGCATTTGTGGCATTTACTGTTGTTTCACTAATATTGAAATCTGGTGATAAAAGTTTCAGTATTGATATTGAATCTGAAAAGTTAGAATAATCTTCACCATTAATCTTGAAAGCACCATCCTTAAAACTAATATCTAAATCTGTTGGACTACCATCAGTATAATCTTCCAGCAATATTGCAGAATAAGTATAGTTTCGCTGGGATGCATTTATTAAATTCATGGTGGCATTGAATGATTGACCGACGACCACTGAACTGTTTGTATCAACAGTAGAATCGTATTCCAGTACATTGAAGAAAGTAAATGATAAAATACCAAGAGTGCTTGTATCATTATTGGGGTTGTCGTAAATAGTAACCAATATTAGATAAGAGCCAGGTTCGAAAATTTCATCCTTAAAGACTTCAACGTCCCCTGCATTATCCAGAGGCAATGTGAAAGTCTCTGGATCGTAATCGGTCAATGTTTCATTTAACAATTTTTCGAACGAAATGTCAAATGCTTTTGATGAATTTGGTGTTTTTATTCTCCATATAGTTACATTTTGATTTGCGAAAGCAGATAAGCCCGTAAAGGTGGCAGTTACTAAATTTTGTCCACTTATATTCGTATAAATAATGTGACCAGCGTCTGGATAAGGATAAGTCTCTGTATCAGTAGTTAGATAAATATCCGCAGGCAATAGTTCAGTATATCCACCTTCCAATTTTATCCAATTATTTTCACCTGATGTGGCCGACCTATCAGCCAGCATCAATGTAATGGCATCTAATTTTTTCCACGAAACATAGTCATTATACACAAAAAATGAGATATTCTTATAACTTCTTATGCTATTGTTGTCAGTGGCAACGATTGATACATTATGTAATCCCTTTGTTACAAGAGTAGTATTGGTCACGCTTATCGTTGTATCATTTGTGGCATTGGTAGTATTTATCAGTTTATTATCTATATAGACAGAAGTAGTATTCACCCCACTGCTGTCATTGACCTTGAAGCTGATTTTCACCCCTTCCCCCACTTCAATATAAGTATCACTATCGGTACTACTAAACTCTGATATCGTTACATTATAGATATAGGGACCAACTGCATCATTAGTTGAAACATTTACCGTGCTGTTGATGATATTGCCCCTGCTAACAGCACTGGCATTGTAATTATATGTTTTATTGTCCAGATCAACAATATTCTTTATGTCACTAACCGAACGCCAATTACCAGAAATATTGTATGGCCCGAGAATAGCATTGCCAGGCACCCTTACATCATAGGTCAAATACCCACTGGGAACACCTTTTGATTCCAGATCCCACAGCGGGTAAATATCTGCAAAAGCCCATTCATATTCCCCGGTTGAAGAATTTTTATCCTGATAACCCAGCGTAGCATTTACATCATAATCATCGAGGTCCTTATCTAAAAATGGGTCATGCCACTCGCCAACTATTGACCAGTTTTCAGGCAGTTTTTCTGCAATATACACAAATTCCTGTTTGTCAGTTGAATTTATCGTATAATCAAGACGCACGGTGAAAATGGTACCATTCTGGACATCAACAGTTGAGTTTCCGTAAAAAGACCGCGTTACATTGAGAGCATCCGGTGCTGATGCTACCCCGACTGAAGCACACAGGAATAGCATCACAAAAATAACCTGGAAATGTCGTCTGTGTGCCGGTAACATAGAACCCTCAATTTTGTTTTACGTCAGTTTCATAATAATGTTCAGTGTCGAGTTGCCCATTAATGTTATTCATGTTATAGATATCATAACTGGAAAACATTTTGCAAGTATAATTATGATTGAATCAAATGTTTATTAAATTTTTGATGACTTTTATATTTTTTTAGTTCTCTGGAAGACCATGACGATGATGCTACACGTAATGAATGCTAACAATGCTAATGTTAAACCAAAACCTTTCATCCGGGTATTATCATCATCTATAGGAGGTGTTGCACTGTTTACAACAATTGCTGTTGGTTGTGTCGTAACTACTACCTGTTTTTTTTCGCTGCCAGTAACCGCAAATGATGAAAAACCAGGCGCCTCAGCCCTGAAATAAACATACGTATAATCGTCACCTGTCTGCAACGTAGGTAGCTGCTCCCATCCATTATCAAATCTTGATAATCTAATCGAATCCTCTGCAATGTTTTTCTCTGATATCCATTCCTTTTCCACCCTGAACGAAATACTGGCATTAGCAATTGTCCGCTCTGTAGCCCATCCTGCATTCCCAACCCAGATGTTAACATGCCTGTATACAATACCAGAAGGAGAAGAATCCACAAGTGTCGACCTGCCCTTTAACACCTCAACCATGGTATCAATATCCCCATAATTCATCAGTGACGTGAAATTGACATAGGTTATTATATTGTCCAGTTTCTCAAAATGATGTGATACAGGCTTATCTACCCCGGTATATTTCCTGTCAATCTCCCTCATCAGGATGTTGTCAAAATCCTCTTCAGTAAATGAACTCACACTCGAACTCGAACTTGATGAACTTGATGAACTGGCAGTTACCACCTTCACATTTCCGCCGGCTGCTATTCCCACTGATTCAGGGTATCCAATAACATAATCATTAGTAGCGATTATACCGTTTACATAATATGTCCCGGGAATAGCGGGCATACCAATATCTGCCTTATAGATACCAGTACCGAACTTAGTCGCGCTAACCTCTGCAATATTAGAACTCCCCTGGAACAATATTCCTTTAACCTGGTCCAAAGGGTCAGCAGGGACACCGTTCTTGCTTGTAGTTATTGTCACTCTAAGTGTTTCACCGGGTTTAAGTTGGGTCTTATCGGGTGTTACAGTCATGACGTATTCTGAGATCACTATCGGTTTAGCACCTTTATACTCTCCGCTGCTCAACACCACTATCCCATAAGTAGATGGGACAGATTGACCGGGGATTGTGACTGTCGCTTTTCCATTGGATAAAAGTGTATTTTGGACCCATACCTGATTCATATCCATGTCCACCAGTTGTACCTTTATACTGGAATATGAGGGGTCCACTTCTATGGTGGCCTGGATATTCTGACCGACAAGATATGAACCAACATTATCGATGTCACAAACATAACCATCATATGAAACTGTGGCATCCGGTACATCCACATACTGGTCTAAAATAATTGTGGAATCAAGTACTACGGCACTGGATTGGGGGAATATTGATAATAATAGCAAAAAAATACATGCGAATCTAAAGTTCATGGCTTCTTCCCCCTCCATTAGTGGTTCCAATATAACATCCTGATATTTTAAATTTATCCTGATAAGTTCAGATTATCTCAAAAACTTTATAACACACGATTGCAGAGAATGAAACAAGTAGCGGCATTATACCCATATTCATCGAACAATTTATCGCCCTGTTCCACAGGGATGACGCTGATAATATTTCCTTGGCTGAGAGCATTACTATCAGTGCAATGACTGCCAGTACGCCATACTCAGGAAGTCCCATATTTGTTGTCATGGATATGGCACTGACCGCAGCAGAAGATGACGCCGCTGCGCTTGTAGTAGAACTTGCAAGGGTAGAAGACACTGTACTTGCTGTAGTACTTGCCAGTGTAGATGAAACAGCTGCGCTAGTCGTAGCAGCTGACACAGTTGTGGCTGATACAGTTGTGGCTGACACAGTTGTAGATGAAATTACACTGGTAAGCATTTTTTTTCCCATCACTATGTGAAATAAAATTCCAATAATGATATTAATGATATATATGTTTTTTAATTAATTAAATAACTGTAATATATTATATTCATCTTCATTTATTAACTTACCCCAACAAATACCTATAAGTATTTCTCAATCCATACAAATTCCAATCATTATATTTGTAAAAGTTTAGCATGAGCGTCATACAAGCCCGTAACGTCACAAAACAGTACAGGATAGATAATATCACCATCAATGCCCTCTCAGACATAAACCTGGAGATTGAAGCAGGTGAGTTCGTCGCCATCAAGGGACCCAGCGGTTCAGGTAAGTCAACACTATTACACTTGCTTGGCTGTGTTGACCGGCCGAGCAGCGGCGATATTTTCATAAACCACAAAAACACCTCAGATCTATCAGCTGGGAAACTGGTCCGGCTCAGGCTTATGCAAATTGGGTTCGTATTCCAGCAATTCTACCTGCTTCCCGCACTTACAGCATTTGAAAATGTAGAACTTCCAATGCGTGAAGCCTGGGTGCCAAAAAAAGAGCGCAAAAAACGGACCATTGATCTATTAGATTCCATAGGGCTGGCAGACCGCGCCAAGCATATGCCATCCCAGCTTAGCGGTGGCGAACAGCAAAGGGTTGCCATTGCCAGGGCACTTGCAAATAATCCCGCTATAATTGTAGCAGACGAACCTACCGGAGAACTTGACTCTGCCAACGGCGAGCGTATCCTGGAAATATTCGAATCCATAAACCAAAAGTCCGGGCAGACCATCCTGGTGGTAAGCCATGATGAATACGTAACGTCCAGGGCTCACAGGATAATCCACCTCAAAGACGGGAGAATCGTGCCGTGACATACCTGAAGATGGCAATGCGGAACCTGTACCGCCGCCGTTCACGCACAATTTTTACCATAATTGCCATTGGCATGACAGTATCCATGATGGTCCTGCTCATATCTGTCAGCCTGGGATTGAAAGAATCCAGTGTTCCCACAGGTTCCATTGACTTTTGGGTAGTGCCTGCAGATTCTGACATACTTGACCCAATAACCGGTTCAGGCCAGATAATGCTGGGAGATGTACACAATGGATTGGAAACCCTGCTCAAGGACCCAACGGTCAAAGGTGCAAGCCCGGTTATGAACAGGATCGTATATGCCAAATCAGACAACAGTAACCAGATAAGTGTGGTCCTGGCAGTGGGTGTGGTTCCGGGTGCTATTGATGTCATGCCGGCATCGATTGACGGCTTTACAAAAGGAGACCCCTATTTCTATGACAGGGAATGGACCTCAGAGGCTGTGGTTAACAGGCAGATGGCCGACCTTCTGGGCATTGGTATTGGTGATGCGTTATACATTAACATCTCCTCAGACGGCCTGGCGACTTCAAGACCGTTCCATGTCATGAATATCGTGGACACAGTGGAATACTCCAATTACCCGGGTGTGGTCTTACATCTTTCAGAACTCCAGATGATTACCGGACAACTGGAAGATGACAGGGCAGACCAGATAGTGGTAGACGGACCCGATGCGGGACCGCTGCTCAAGTTAATGTACCCCCAACATCTTGTCCTGACAGGTACCGAATATGTGGGCCACAGGATAATCAGTGATAAACGCATCCTGCCTACCGCTGCTGCATCCTCGTTAATATCTTTCGTGCTGGGAGTGCTGTTCATAGGCACCACAATGGTAATGTCCATCAGCGAGAGGGAAGGGGACATGGCTGTAATGAGAGCTATAGGCATCTCAAGACTTTCCATACTTAAGGAAGTGTTCTACGAATCACTGCTCATCTCAACCGGGGGCGGTTTGGTGGGAGTGCTATTTACCCTGGCCGGAAAGGTTTTGCTAAACATCGCACTGTTTCAATTGATTGGGCTCGATGTCAGTCCTGTTACCGAACTACCACTGCTGGTTGGTGGATTTGCAGTGGCCGTAGGTGCTGGTATATTCACTGGCCTGCTGGCCGCCATGCTCATGAAACAGCCGGACATATCCAGGGCATTCTGATGCTGATACCTGCCCGGTTCGATATACACATTTCAATACACACAGTTCAATATTCCTTTCTCAGGTCAACTATCCGCTGGGCCTTGCCCGCAGTCCTGGGTATGGTGCCCCGCTCCACCAGTTCCACTAGTGCATCAATTCCAAAATAAGATTACATAAATCATACCTCGATTCCACCAGGCATTTCATCCAGTTTATACTTCTATCTAAATATAACCGGGGATTTATTTATGATGCGATCACCCAGTTCTTCTTTTGATGATACCCTCATCCCTCTTAATAGGCTTCTTGTCATTTTACTGAATAAACTTTCAATAATATTCAGCCACGAAGCATGTTTTGGAGTGAAGACAAAATGAAATCTTTGTGGCACACTTTCAAGATATTTTTGCGTTTCCTTTGATGTGTGAACTTTAAGATTATCAAGAATTACGACAATTTTAAGTTTTTTTGGATAATATGAATCAATAATCTTTAAATAATCAACGAACTCAGCACTTCGATGCTGTTCACGAACTTGATAATGGATAATTCCTGTTAACAAGTCAATTCCCGCCAACAAAGAAAGAGTTCCATGCCTTACATACTCATAATCGCGTGAAATTGTTGGATATTCATCTACTACTGGCATCAAATCTGGATATTTATTTCCAACTGCTTGCATACCGGGTTTTTCATCGTATGAAACAATCGCTACATCCATATTATAGCCTTTTTTATCCATTGCCTTCAACAATTTTACCTGCTTGTATGTGTGTAAGACAACAGCACTCTTCGATTCAAAATCCGGATCACGTTGATGAAGATATGATGATATTTTATGTGGTTTTATATTGCTTGCACTAAGGATTTTTGAAATGGTTCCCGAAGATATCTTCACTGCTTCAGGATATTCTTCATCCAGGCAATTATTACGAATGTGTTTTGCTAATAGTTCATGTGTCCAAAGTTCATGTGGATATCCGAAATCCTTTGGTTTCATACATGCAAGTGAAATAATCCATGCGCGTCCCTCAGGAGTGATTTCTCTTGGCCTACCACTTCTTGGCAGATCTTCAATTGCTTCATGAATTCCATAGGCAAGAGCTTTTTTGATGCATCTGATTACTTTTTGACGATTTGTGTTCAATTCATCAGCTATCTGCGAATCGTTTTTTCCCTGATAACTTAAAAGCAGAATTTTTGCTCTTTCAACGCTTCTTACGGGTTCGGTTCTTGAATGACTCAACGAAGTCAGGTGTCTATTTTCTTTGTCAGTCAACTCTAATTTTGGACGTTTGCTTTCAAATGTCATACAGATTAATAAGCAGCATGGTTGACAAGTGTTGTTATATTATTTTGGAATTGTTATGCTAGTTATTATTTCCATACAATTAATTCATCCACTCAGATGAGTTTACTGATGAAATGGAAGAAGTAATTTAAAAAGATTCACTTTTGGGATTTACCTATGGAATATAAGATGCAATAGTGTAAAAGGGTAAATGGTTTATACTTTCTACTGGTATTTGCATAATGATGGTCATAACCGATAGGGATAATGCATTATTTGAAGCAGGTATAAAATTGGGTGCACTATATCACCAGTTTGTAGGCTCACCGGTAAATCCGGGAACTGTGGATAGTCTGGAATCAGCCATCAGCCAGAGCATTTCTGTCCAGCCATATGTCCGGCACATCACTGTTAGTATCAACAGGGATATGATAGGTGAAAAGGCAGGTGGAGAATTCGGATACTGTGAACTGGAAGGACGAATGCTGGATGTAGAAGCTACAATCATATTCAAGGATATCACAGCGCGGGTAGCATTGAAATTCGATAGAGAACTTGATTACCCTTTGATGCGAATAATTGAAGTATTGGAAAAATAAAACGGAAAAAGTACTATGGAAGTTATCGAACTATTAAAAGTGCTTTATTGTGCACCATTTCTTTTATACTCATGTTATACAGACATCCAGACCAGGAGGGTTTCAAACCAGGTCTGGAAACTCATGCTTATAGGTGTTGCCCTGTTTGTTGCTATTGACATTATAGCCGGAGGCATTCCGGCTCTGGTCAAACTGTTGATTTCGGCAATTATAATTTATGTTTTCGTTTACATAATCTTCCAGTTAGGAGGTTTTGGTGGAGCAGATGCCAAGAGCTTGATAGTATTGTCCATCCTCTTCCCGGTCTACCCCCAGATACAAGTATTAGGCACTTATTTCCCGTTACAGGGTGTACCTTTGATAGGACTTTTCGCATTCAGCGTATTCGGTAATGCGGTATTGCTTACAATTGTTGTGCCCCTCGGAATGCTGGTCTATAACTTGCTTACTCTAAAGCCAGGTGAGATACTACAAAGACCCGCATACCTTTTTGTGGGTTTTAAAACCGATATTTCAAAACTATTGGGGCGTCACATCAAATTGATAGAAGAATATTCACTGTCTGAAAGTGAAATTCATACAAGGTTCAGGCGTAATGGTGTAACGATTGATGACGAAACTGTTGAAACGCTTGAAGAATATGCTGCCCAGGGACTGATACCACGGCAGGTATGGGTCACACCAGGGTTGCCTTTCATGATACCAATAACCCTGGGATTCTTTGTGGCAGTATTTTTCGGGGATTTAATATTTTATATCACAAAACTTTTATTATTAAGTGGGTAATTAAGACGTTTACATTAAATGAAAATGAGTGATTATTTTGGCAAACAATGCTCCCCCCAACAACACACCCTATATCGTGATTATAGCCCTGTTGCTGGTAGTAATCGCCTACCTGCTATCAGGCGGCGGCTCAAATCCAGCTGCACCTGCATCTACACCTACACCTAATCAACCTAATATCAATACATTCGACCAGGCTACATTATATACTGGAGATATACCAGAACCCTACCTGAAACCTGAATTCGCAGGATTTTTTCCAGATAACATTAGCGGGATGAGGCGTGTCAAACTCCTGATGGACTCATTAAATGACGAGTCAGGAGGTAGATTTGCATCAAAAGTGGAAGATAGTGCCCATGTTCTTTATATCAGTGATTCAGTGCAAACCAATTTTGAGGTAGAATATTCAGTTTACAAAATGGAAAGTGCCGAAGCAGCCAGTGAAGTCCTTACCTTCTATACTACAGAGACAGGTTGGAATAACTTACCAAAACAGTTCGGTGACATAACGTTTTGGATATGGCAGGGCTTTTTGGAAGGTAAAGGCAGGCCGAATGGAATGTACTTTTACTGGGACAGCATCAATAATGGAGCTTTTCTGCCTATTGAAAGACAGGGTACGAGTTACATAGCACAGGCAAATGCCGACCTGCTCTGTCTGCATGGGGAAACCGTGCAGGATGAATATTTCATTATGGTGGATGTACATGCACCTTTCGATAAAGTGAATGGATTATCTGACCAGATGTTTGCAGAAGCTGCAAAGCAGATAAGTTCACAAAAAAATCAGACATAAAATGGATATAACCCCGGCCCTGACCACGTTCAGTCTTATCGCCCTGGCAGAGATGGGCGATAAGACCCAGTTGATTGCAATTGCGTTGTCAACCAGATATTCTAAGACTCATGTTTTTGCAGGGTTGTTGGCTGCTTTTGTGTTACTGACCGCGCTTGCAGTGGTTGTAGGTGAAGTGGTATTTGCCTTTATTGGCCCACACATTATTGGAATAGTGGCGGGGCTGCTGTTCATATTGTTTGGAGTAATTACCATCCTGATGGATGACGATGATGATGGCGATATAAAAAACCCTGGAGGTCGCAGTGCCTTCATGACTGCTTTTAGTCTGATAGCGCTTGCAGAACTTGGTGACAAGACTGAAATTGCTGTTATTGCCCTTTCTGCCCAGTACCATGCACCTATAATGGTCTTCCTGGGTGCAGTGCTGGGACTGGGGTTGGTAGGTGCGCTGGGTGTGGCTATTGGTGGGAAACTTCAGACTATTATACCAATGAAGAAATTGAGGATTGGATCCGGAATACTGTTTTTGGTGTTTGGGGTATTGTTCCTTTTGGAATATATCTGGCTGGATAATATCATTTTGTGCTATCTATTTCTCAACTAAATTGAATAGCCAATAGTTCAAGGTCATACATTTCACATGTTGCTGTCGCCAGAAAATAATAACAAATCTCTGGATTCAACATATGTAAATAACTTGCTGATTGGCAATGCTGATTAAAAACCAGCCTTAAAACATAAAATCTGACAGAAATATATTTATTTGAGTAAAAGAACCTTATAAAGTATGTTACTGACAGAACCCATTTCCAAATACTGCCAGTTGACTTTATTCTGAAAAATAAAAGGAGATTAAAAAAAATGACCGAGAGATTCGAACACTCAACATATCTGGTCCGCCGAAAAATACTAAAGCTCTTCGGTGCAGCATTTCACATCTATGACCCTGACGGGAATGTTGCTTTTTATTCAAAATTGAAAGCCTTCAAAATGAAGGAAGATATCCGTGTTTATACTGGAGAGGATATGCAGGAAGAGGTCCTGGTGATACAGGCCAGGAATATCCTGGACTTTTCGGCTGCATACGATGTGGTAGACCCCACTACAAATGAAAAAGTAGGTGTATTAAAGCGAAAAGGTATCAAATCCATAATGAAAGACGAATGGATATTCATGGATGCCAATGACCAGGAGATCGGCCTTATAAAAGAAGATAGCACTTTCTTTGCCCTGTTCAGGCGTTTTATATCAAGCATTATACCCCAAACCTACCATGGGTATATTGGGAATAACCTGGTGTGCACATTCAAGCAGAATTTCAATCCATTTGTTATGAAAATCAATCTGGATTTCTCCCCTGACACCAATAACCTACTTGACAGAAGACTGGGGATTGCCGCAGCAGTGCTGCTGACTGCCATCGAGGGCAAACAGTAGGTTGCAATTCCTTCAATCAAAACATTCAAATACAAAGCCGGACATCAGAAAAGTCGTTGCAAGCACCATGCAGCAACCAATTTTATTAAGGGCCCATAGCATAGCCAGGTGGTGCGCACGGCTGATAACCGTGAGGTCCGGCGTTCGAATCGCCGTGGGCCCATGCTACTACTCATAAACCTACTCTGGCCAGTAGCGGGCCGCACACGTATGCAGCCCTTCGGGCTCCATACGTGGACTGGTTTTTAGGACCATACAATAAAGATTATAGTCCATGCTGCACATTAATCCCTGCATGGATGATGAATTGATAAATATACTTACAATACCCGGCCTGAGCGTAGACATGGAAACCGCTGGAGGTATGCGGCTCACGGCCTCAGGGGCCTTGAGTGTCGCCTGTGGACCCGCTCTTAAACGTATCAATGAAAGGCTTCGGGAAGAGAAACCTGTCCGTGTTGATGAAGATTCAGTAATCGCATCAACATGGTTGCCGCCTATACCAAGTAAGGTGTTCAACAGGCTGATACGGGCAGAAGTGAGCTGCGCACTGGGAAAGTACGTGCCAGAGACCGTATCCATTGAGTTAACCAGGGAGTGCAAATGCAACTGCGAACACTGCACGGTCAGCGAGGGCGAAGGTGAAATGAGCACTGACCAGATAAAAGGCATCATCGACCAGGCACTGGACATGGGTGCATTTATAATTACTTTCACAGAAGGCGATCCTCTGTTACGGGATGACATCTTCGAACTGGTGGAGTACGTGGACAAAGACAAAGCCATCGTCAATATATTCACCCCGGGAACAGAGATGACACCTGAAAAAGCAGCCAAGCTCAAGGATGCAGGACTTCATAGCCTGCTCATTAGTATTTACAGCACGGACCCGGCCAAACACAACCAGACCCGGCGGCTGGAAGGTGCATATAATTGGGCAGTGGATGCCATAAAGATGGGACTGGATGCCGGACTGCTGGTTACCATGACCACCCATATCTCGCCAGCCCGTATGCATGAACTGCCCGGCCTGTATGAATTTGCAGAAGAGTTGGGTGTACATGAATTTAGTATCTGGGAAAGCGTGGCCAAACGCGCCGGCGACCCGGTGATATCAGAACAGGACAGGCAGGTAATACTGGATATGCACCACACACGCAATCAGCCGGGCCCAGGCCCAAGAGTATTCACCAGTTCCTTCTTTGAAGGTGAAATGCTGGGGTGCATGGCTGGAAGACGCTGGGCTCATGTTTGCGTGGACGGTGGAGTTAAGGCATGCCCTTACATGCCTTTTGAGTTCGGGAATGTATTGGATGAGAATGGACTATCAGGCGCATGGAAGACCATTAGGTCACTGAAAGATTTTAAAGAGCGTAGGAACCTGTGTATGATGCAGGATCCCAAATTCCTTATCAATCTGGATTATATCCCGGAAGGTTCCAGTTCAAAATACAGTTATTTGGATATTTTGAAATAATGTGTCATTATAGTTAGAAACATTATGGCTCATCGCTGTTTTGTGTGGATAGCTCTGTGTTTTAACCCATTTGTCACCTTCTTGCTTTCAACGATTGCCTTAACTGACATCTGTTGATCTATTCAATATTACGCTAGCGCTTAGCAGAAACGTTCCGCTCTCGGACACCGGCGAGGGTGTCCTCCGATACACTTGGCTCAAGAATCCAGAGAATTTAACAAAATATCAGAGTGAGGTGTTAGAAAGTTTGAAGAACATGAACTTGAACCTGTGCGAGCATACAACATACGACTTACTCTTCAAGAGTTCTGGAAGATTGAAGATCGTGAAACTGCAGAACTATTTCTCAAAAAATGGTA